>JAGGTC010000100.1 GCA_021163945.1 Deltaproteobacteria bacterium
CAATATTATTATCCTCCAATACCCAACCAATCTCCCAATTAAAATATCCCTTTTCCCTAGATATCTCACCTATTTTTGAGTAGAAGAGGGGCCCCAAGATATACCTGTATTTCTTTATAATCCCTAAGGTTAGCCCCCGGACAGTCCTTATCTTTCTAGAATAATAAAGGAACTTAAATATCCCAAAGGGAAAGAGTCTTCCATTAATTTTCTTTAATGCCTGATTGATGTCTGGTATACATAGATTGAATCCTACAATCTTTCCTTCCCTTTCTGCAACCAATGCCAGATCCGGGATAACTATCTTCCTTAACTGCTTGGCCGTATATAAAAATTCCTCCTCAGTTAAAGGGACAAAACCCCAATTGCCACCCCAGGCAGAATTGTATACATCTTTTATCCTTTCTGCCTCTTCAGGGTCATCTAATCTTATGCGCCTAATCTTAAAATTTTTATTAAAGGCCTTCTTTTTTATCTTTTCAAATAAATCATCATCAACTTTTCTAAAATCCACAAAATATGCATAAAGATCCTTTGCCTTTTTAAATCCATACCTCTCTATATATTCTTGATAATACGGTGGATTATATGGCATCATAACTACTGGAGAAAGATTAAAGCCATCTATGAGAAGCCCGCATTCATGATTTGTGGATAGATTCATAGGCCCCAAAATTCCCTTCATCCCATTCTCTCTTAAAAATTTTTCAACCTCATCAAAAAGCGAAACGGCAATAGAATAGTCTTTAAGTGTCTCAAACAATCCAAAATAACCAATATTTTCCTTATAATAATCTATATATTGCCTATCTATGACCGCTGCTATCCTCCCTACAGGCTCCTTGCCTTTATATGCCAAAAATAACCTTACCTTCGCATGCGAGAAAAATGGATTTTCTTTTGGGTTTAAAAATTTCTTTCTCTCGGATATAAGTGGTGGAACCCAATAGGGATTTCCTTTATAAACCCTCCAGGGAAATTTTATAAATTCATCTAGCTGTCTCTTATTTTCTACTGGAGTAACCTTAATATTCACTTTAATTCTGCCTTTTTTATTTTACCTGAAGCTGTTTTTGGAAGTTCTTTTCTGAACTCTATCACCCTAGGGACTTTGTAGCTAGCTAATCTTCTGCGGCAATAATTTATGATCTCTTGGGCACTGCAATTTTCCTTTAGAGAGACTATGGCCTTGACTAGTTCTCCCCTCAACTTATCAGGCGTTGCTATAACTGCTACCTCGGCTACCTTTGGGTGTTCAGAGATGATAAATTCCACCTCATTTGCATACACGTTTAACCCGCCAGTAATGATTACATCCTTTTTTCTACCTGCAATATAGAGGTATCCATCTTCGTCTAGATAGCCTAGGTCACCTGTATAGAGCCAGCCATCCCTTAAGACCTCCTCTGTTAGCCCTGGCTCATTATAATAGCCCTTCATTACAAATGGGCCCTTGAGTAGGATCTCTCCTATCTTCCCTGTTGGAAGTTCATTTCCTTTATCATCTACAACCTTTACCTCTACCCAAGGGGCAGGTTTCCCCAAGATGCCCTTTTTTATCCTCTTTTCTAATGGGGCATCTATAGGCAAGATCACATTTGGGGCAGCGGATTCTGTCAGGCCATAACCTGTGATGATATTTATATGGGGAAACCTCTCTATAAATGCCTGAAAAACCCTAGGGTGGCATGGGGCACCAAAAGGGGCAATCCATTTTAGTGATTTAAGGGATGCCTTTTCTATTTCAGTTGTCTTTAAGAGTGCCTCTATAATGGCCGGGGGAGCAAATACCAGGTCAGCTTTATACCTCTCTATATATTTTAAGAATTTTCCAGGGATAAACCTTTCTAAAATGACCAGGGTACTCCCCATAGATGCCTGAAAGAGGGTGTGAAGTGAGCCTGCCTCATGGGAAAAGGGGACTGCACAAAGTATGCAATCTGGCTTTATATCAAAATAATCCAATGTCATTATGGGGAAACCAAGATTTTTGTAAGTTAGCATTACCCCTTTCTGCTGGCCAGTAGTACCGGATGTGTAAATGATTACGGCAGTGTCTTCTTCATCTCTAATGCCAGGAAGGGGTGTTTTTTCAGAGTTTAAAAATTTATCCAAATCACTAATGATATACCTTAGACTTGGCACATAGTCCTTTATCTCAGGGGCCCTATTGGTTATAAGGATTGAGGCCTCTCCATGATTTAGGATCCTAACTACCTCATCCCTTGTAGCCATAATATCTATTGGGATTGCAGTTGCCCCAAGGCCAAATGTGGCAAGATAGGCCATTATATAAAGGGGACAATTTGGCAGCCAAATGGCAAGTTTTTCTCCCCTTTTTAGGCCAAGTTTCTCTAAGGTATGTCCTATTTGATTTACCCTTACTAGGGCATGGGAAAAATCTATTGTTTCTCCCTTAAAGACAAAGGCCAGTTTTCCTGGCTGCTGCCTTGCCATTTGAAAAAATAGTTTATAGATATCCATTCAATACCCCTAAACTAATCCTGCCTTTTTAATCTTTCCAGAGGCAGTCTTTGGTAGATTTTCCCTAAATTCTATAATCCTTGGCACTTTATAGCCAGCAAGCCTCTTCCTGCAATAGGAGATGATCTCCTCCCTTTTTATATTTTCCTTGGGTACAATTACTGCCTTAACAACCTCCCCCCTAAGACTATCTGGTACACCTACTACCGCTACCTCGGCTACCTTTGGGTGAGAGGAGATAACAAATTCTACTTCATTTGCATACACGTTTAACCCGCCAGTAATGATTACATCCTTTTTTCTACCTGCAATATAGAGGTATCCATCTTCGTCTAGATAGCCGAGGTCACCTGTATAGAGCCAGCCATCCCTTAAGACCTCCTTTGTTAGTCCTGGCTCATTATAATAGCCCTTCATTATAACCCAGCCTTTAAGCAAAATTTCTCCTATTTGCCCATTTGGTAAGGGATTCCCTTTATTATCTATAATTTTTATACCTATCCAAGGGACAGGCTTTCCTAAAATGCCTTTTTTAAACCTTTTCTCAAGAGGAGCATCTATAGGCACAATAACATTTGGTGCAGAAGACTCTGTAAGTCCCCATCCAGTAACCCCCCTTATATGCGGGAATCTCTCCTCAAATTCTTTAAGCAGTGTTGGGCGGCCAGGGGCGCCAAAAAATATTATATACTTTAGTGATTTAAGTGAGACCTTATCTATTTCACTGCTCCTAAGCAATGCCTCAAGCATAGCAGGTGGAACAAAGGTCAATTCAACATTATAACTCTCTATATCTCTCAAAAATTTTGCAGGGATAAACCTTTTATTAATTACCAGTGTGCTTCCATTTGAGATGTGAAATAAGATATAGACCAATCCACCTTCATGAGAAAATGGGACTGTGCAGAGCATGCTATTAAACTTATCAAGATAACCAAAATAATCCAGAGTCATTATAGGGGAATCTAGGTGCCTATAGGTCAAGACTACGCCCTTTTGCCTTCCCGTAGTACCTGAGGTATAAATAATGACAGCTATATCTTCTTCACTTTCCCTACCTGGTAGTGTCTTTTCACTGTCTGATTTAATAATTTCATCTACATTAGTAATTACAGCCTTAAGACTTGGGACATAATTCTTAATTTCTAATGCCTCATTTGCCCTTGCTATAAGAATTGATGCCTCTACGTGTTTTAGGATATTTATCAGCTCCTCCCTTGGGGCTGTTATGTCTAAGGGGACAACCGTTGCCCCAAGGCCAAATGTGGCCAGATAAAAAAAGACATATTCTGGGCAGTTTGGTAAATAGATGGCTAGTTTTTTTTCTTTTTTTAAACCAAGTTCTTTTAAGGCATTTCCAATGCGATTAACATATCTTAGGGCATCAATGAAGGTAATGACACCCCCCTCAAATACCAGGGCAGGTTTATCCTTGTATTTGCTTGCCGTTTTTAAAAATGTTTTATATACATCCATTTTTAAATTCCCTCTTATCTTTTGATCTCCATCATCCCTTCCCTATAGAGTTCAAAGAGGATCCTCTCCAACTTTAACCTTATGGCCTCAAATTCCTCTTCACCTATACCCCTTTTCACATAGATTGGGGGGCCATAAAGGATAAGTACCCTTGAAAAGGGGATTGGGACCTCCATCTTGTCCCAACTATTAAATTTTATACTATGGCTATAGACTACATTTATAGGGATAATAGGACTACCGGTATGGGCGGCCAGAAACAAGGTACCCCCCTGTACCCTCCTGGCAGGCCCCCTAGAGCCATCCACAGCAAGACCTACATTGTAGCCTTTTTTTAAAAACCTATAAATCTGCCTGAGTGCTATAGCACCCCCCTTTCCACTTGACCCCCTTACCACCTCAAATCCAAATCTCTCAAAAACAGGGACAATCAAACTCCCATCCTCACTTTGGCTCACCATGGTGGCCATTTTTACCTTGCTTCCAAAATAGAGGATAAATGGAAGTATTCCATGCCAGCCTGCATAGATAGCAGGGCCTGAAACTTCTTTTAAATACTCCTCTCCCCTTGCCTCTATCTTACAGCTTCCATAGAGTGCATAAAGAAACGAAGGAAGAAGACGGGGTATAATAACATTGAGTAAGCGATAACGTGCCATCTAATTGCCTAAAAATAGTTTTAAGTGTTAAGTTTTAAGCTTTTTTAAATTAAAAACTATATTTTACCTCTAAGTATACCTCTTTGCTATCATTAAATTGACCATGAAGGCCGCTTTCTTTCCCCTCTAATATATGAGCACCAAAGGTAGTGGTCCAGTGGTCTCCCCACTCAAAATAGAAGGATGGGCTTATCCTCCAGTCATTGTCATCCCCATAGACTATTAGAATATCTGGCTTTAACCTTTCATGGAAGAAGTCTGTTGAGACCTTTAAGGTCAATAGGGTCTCTACTTTGTCCATAGGATAGCCTGAAAGGTGTAAAAATGGATTTCCATTTATATCCTTTTTTGACCTAATAAGCTGGATAAATTGAAAGCTGGCAAGCCAATTAGTAACAACCCATTTATCTAAGCCTATAACATAGTTATAACAGTCTGTCTTTGCCCATTTAATAGTATTTTCCTTTTTGTCATAATAGGCCTTATAGTCATTTCTTACATAGGCAAATTCTCCCCTCAAAGTAAGACCTTTTAAGGGACCGCCTACAAATGTCTTTGAAAATGTTCCTCCCCAGACATTAATGCGGTGATATCTCTGACCAAAATGAAAGGTGCTACCAGGAGGGGCAATCCTATTCATGCTAAAAAATTCAAACATTTCAGGGATAGTCTTGTGCATTATGTTTGCTAATTGAGCTACTTTACTCATATCCATTGTGCTTGCATCTATATCAGTAGTCCTTTCTACTGATTCAGTCTCCCATGAATAGATATAGTTTAAGGTATATTCAAAATTACCCAAAACATCCCTCCACCTTATACCAAACTTTGAATTTCCCCACTTTTCTCCAGGCCTCCCTTCCTCAGAGATAATTCTATAGTCAAAAGGAACACCTGCTATACCCTCTCTACTAAGTTTCATTAATTTTTCCATCTTTGTTTTACCTATTTCTACACCCCTTTTAACTACACCTGGACAAAATGGGGCACCAGGGGCTGGCCAATAATCTGGCTCAAAGTCTGGTATCAATAAAAATTGGAGTGTGCCATTTAATGTAGGCTGAAACTCTAATTTTAGCATCCAAAGTGGAATCTTTATCTCATTCCAGGGTTTAAGGGTAAACTCCCGCCAATCAAGTGGATTTACATATTTATCTAAGACCCTTATGCCATCAGCGGTCCCCCAAGTAATGAGTTGTTTTCCTGCCCTAATATCCAAATAGTCTGAAAAAAAGTCTATATAGAGCTCCCTAACCCAAGAGATGCCCTGCCAGGTCTCTCTATTTGTATACATGGCCTGATGGGCAGGTGCATATTCATCTTCCTGATTGTAGGCAAAATCCCAGTATTTATAGAGATGGCCATAGAATGAAAGCCATGTTCTTGGTTGATACTGCCCTCTTATGTCAATGATATTCATGATCTTGATCCACTTTGTAAAATCAGGATAAACGCCAGTCTCATTTTTAATATAACCCTCTACTGTGACTGGGCCCTTCTTTAAAATAGTTGCCTGACCTAAACCTGGCAAAAAGACTACCAACAAAACAATTACCCACTTTCTCATGGTTCCCCTCCTGCAATAAAAAGTTTTACCATTCCTGCCTCTCTAGTGTCTTTCTTGTAAAGAACCTCTCACTTATACCTGTATTAAAAACAGGCCTCTTTTTCACCCCCATTACGATAATATCCCTATGGCCTGTCTTAAAGTTATAGACCTCGTAAAAAAGTGGATAGTAACAGCCATTTTCTGGATAAACATAATAATGGAATATTTCTTTGAATTTTCTCCCTTTTTTATCATAGTATTCTTCATAGACAGAAACGCCTGTCTTTTTATCTATCCAGACAATCCTCTTCTCATAATACCAGTGCTTCTTTTTTGGATAAGCCTCTATTTTATAACATGGCACATCCTTACAATAAGTTTTCCCATCCCACCCGCTCTTATAGCCAGAAAAGACATCTTCTCCAATGAGCTTATAGGTTTCATAACCATATCTTCTGGTAGTAATCTCTTCTACTGTAAACTCAGAACCCATAAATGAGTCATCCTCTTCTGCCTGTGAGACCTTCCTTATC
>JAGGTC010000222.1 GCA_021163945.1 Deltaproteobacteria bacterium
CCCTTTTTACCTCCCTCCAGGCCTCATTTAGGCCTTCAAAAATAGTTGATATCTCCTTTAAAATATCTACATTATTTTGTTTATCGGCCTCCAAGAGGCGGTTAAGGGAATAAATGTAAATATTGTTTAGACCTACTGCGATTTGCTTTCCTTGATTAAAGTCCAAGGCTGCCATAAGTTCAGTAATAATCTCAACTGCCCTAGACAAAAGTTTACTTTTCTTTTCATAGTCCATTACCTTTATCTTCTCACCTGCCTCATTTAAAAGCTCTACCACTTTATCATATGCCCTAACCACCAAACCAATCTTAGACTCAGTCTCTCCGTTTAATCTGTCGTATAACCACACAGAATTCATTTTTACCCTCCTTTAGACAAATATCCTAATTGTTGTGTTAGCCATTGCTGCATTTGTTGCATCTGCGCTATATATGTCTCTAAGGCACTAAATTGTTGGTAGAGTTGTTCTCTTTTTCTCTCTAGTCTTGTTTCCATCTCTTCAATGCGATCATCTATATTATCAATATTTTCTTCAAGTTCATCCATTCGACCTTGTACATAGCCATCAGCATATTCATCAGTTATAAAATCAAGGAATTCATTTAACTTAGCTGCTACTCCAGTGCTATTTTCTGTCTCCACAAATAGGTTCCTAACGGTCTCAAAATTATTTGTTAGGGATTCTCTCAATTCATCTTCATCTATGGTATAAAGCCCATCTTCATCTGTTGTAATCCCAATCTCAAAAAGATAATGGGTAGTAGAATCCCAGCTTACGCCCTCACTAATTCTATTCTTTAAATCATTTCTTAAGAAAAGAAGGTTACTGTCACCTATCAGCGGAGGTGCACTCTCTTCAGTTCCACTATAACTAGATTGCTCATTGATATAGGTGAATACCTCATTTAGCCTGTTAAAAAGATCTTGAATATTATCTACAATTTGCCCTATGTCCCTTTCAACTGTAAGGGTAATGGTTATATTCTCATCGGCCTTAAGGAGGTCAAGAGTAACCCCTGGGATAAGGTCAGTAATGGTATTTGAGCCCCTCTCTGCGTCCTCTCCATATATATTTATTATTGCATTTTGGGCAGATTGGACTGTATTCTCAGTCGTTCCTGCATCATCCCAAAAACCTAATCCATTTGTGGTCTTGGCTATATCTGTTTGCCCTACCTCAAAGGCATTGGCAGTCCCCGTCTCTTGGGCAGTTAGGATCAAGCGATAATCATCCTCTGCATACTGCACAATAGAGGCAATAATGCCGGTCTCTTCTGTATGTTCATTAATCTTATTCCTTATTGTTGTAAGGGAGTCGGTTGTATCTATGGTAATATCTGTCCAATCTGCTGCCCCTGTAGCCTTTATTTCTAATGTGCCGCTTAAATTCAGGGCATCGCTACTTGAGGTAAAACTTTTAGAGCTATCTACCTTTGCATAGGCCAGTTGTTTAATTGTAAATTGATATACCCCAACAGTGGCATCTGTATTTGTTGTGGCTATAACAAAATCCTCAGCACTGCCCGAACTTGCTACCAGATTGGCACTAAAGACATTAAAGGCATCAACACTACTCAGGTCCTCGGCCTGTGTTTTTACATTTAAAAGTTTTGTATTCAGTTCTTGCCAGGCAGAAAGCCTATTTTGATAAACCTGTTTTTGATCTTCTAAAATATCAACCTGTTTGTGTTCTATTTGCATAATTTGGTCTATCATTTGAGACCAATCTATTCCGGAATATAAACCACTAATATAAATTGTCCCTGGCATTTTTATTTCCCTTGTAGTTTTTCTTAAGTGACTCCTCCATATAGGCCACCATGTCTAAAAATTTCTCCCAGGGCATCTCCCTTATCACTTCCTTTGTATCTGCATCCAAGATCTTGATTACATATTGTTTGGTCTTTTTATGAAAAGAGATGTTTAAAATATAATCCCTTTTTTCGATTTTTTTAAATTTTTTCTCAATTTCATTTATAACCCTTTGCCTCATCTTTTGAAGATCAACAGGATGATCACCCTTAATTTTTCCTTTTCCAGGTATAATCTCCTTTTTTTGACCAGAATCAATTTTTTTGGTCTTGACAAGCCAATCCTTATTGTGGTAATTTAATAATGTGATCTTCATGGTCACACTCTTTAGGCCCCCGACGGCTGCATCCGTCGAGGGCCCTCCTTTACCTCAGTAATTGTATGATGTTTTGTGGTAGGGCATTGGCCTGGGCCAGCATTGCCATACCTGTCTGAACCAGAATCTGGTTCTTTGTAAGGTTAGCCATCTCTAATGCCATATCAACATCACGGATGGTTGATTCTGATGCTGTAAAGTTTTCAATTTGTACATTAATCTTTCCCTGTCTATAAGTGAGTTTGTTTTGGACTCCGCCTAGATCGGCCAAAACTCCGTTAAGAGAGGTAAGTGCATTGTCAATACAGGTCAGGGCAGTCTGGGCAGATGTGATATTTTTGAGGTTGATATCAGTAATTCCACCTGCACCCAGGTTAGAGGTGTGGACATCTCCAATCTGAAGTTCGATTCGGTCATGTGTGGCATTTTCATAACCTACCTGGAATGTAAATGTATAACCACTGGCATTAGTTGCAGAAAATAAGGCCTGTCCTGCATATTTAGTAGAGTCTGCAAGATTGTTGATCTCCTGGATGATCTCATGAGCCTCATTGTGCAGATAAGTTCTCCTGTCATCATCTACCGTATCAGATGCAGCCTCAGTAGCAAGCTCCTTTAACCTTGTAACCATCTCTGAAATCTTGCTTGCTGTCCCCTCTGCTACCTGAATCATGTTTGTAGCTTGTGATGCATTGTTGTAAGCCACCCTTAAACTAGCAATCTCCTGCCGGAACTGATTTGCAATGGCCAACCCAGCTGCATCATCAGCCGCCCTATTAATCCTGTAACCCGAAGAAAGCCTTTCCAAAGAGCGATTCATGTTAAACTGTGCATGGCTTAACCATCGATAGGCCGTCATGGCCTCAACATTGTGAGGAATTCTAAATGCCATCTCTCTCCCCTCCTTTCTTTATTTTATTTAATTAAATCGGCTGAGGCCAAAAAAAGTTCGGTGTCTTTCATCAAACCATAAATAGCATAAGTTGTCTTAAGAATTATATCTGCTTCAGCATTTTTGTTTTGCATTTGAAGTATTTGGGCAATGTTTTTATAAACTTTAGCCAGGTCCAAAAGGCTATTTAAAACCAAATTTCTGGGTAAATTAAGTGCCTTTAACATTTTATCTGCCATTTGAATACATTTTTCTATCATATATTGTTTGGTATAAACAAAAGAAAGCATTGACATGATATATAAATTCATCCCATTTTTACAGAAGGGAAGCACTTTTTCTAAGATACGCTGTGCCTGGGCAAGACAATTTTTTTCTATTTTGAGTTCTGCCAGGTGAACAGCCGCTCTAAAGTTAAAAGGAAAAATATTTAAGGCCTTGTTGAAATAGCTTTCTGCCTGTTCTAATCCTCCTTCTTCAATGGAAATTACACCTAAAAGGGTGTATATCTGGCTCTTTCTAGGTCCATCGCCACTAATTTTTAATGCCCTTTTGAAATATTCCATAGCCTTTTGTTTTTCTCCTATTTCAAGATTTAGTTTTCCAAGATCTATAAGTAACTTAAGATTGTCAGGTAAAATTTTCAGTGCCTTTTGGTAGCTTCCTTCTGCCAGTCTTAGATATTTCAATCGGGCATAGGCATCAGCCAACTTTAAATAATAAAAAGCCTTATATTCTTTCTCGGAGATGGGGACAAATAAAAGTGTTAATCTTTCGGGATTGACAAGAAGCAATGTATTTAAGGAATCTTGAGGTCTGTTTGCCATTAAATAACTCTGCCCCAAGAAAAGTCGGATAACATCATTGTCAGGAAACTCTTTATATAGGTTTTCCAATAGGCTTATATTTTTTTGTATTGCTCCTTCTTTTAGATAGATATTGCCCAATTGGATACCAGAGGTAATATACATCCACGGACATTCGGTTTTGGCCTCAGGGATAAGGACCTTTTTGAAAAAGTCCTTTGCCTTTTGAAAATCACCTAGATAAAAGTAGGTTTGTCCCAGGTAGTAATGAATGTAAGCATTGGGATTTTCTTCCAAATCCTTTAATAGAAGTTCTAAATTTCTTTTTGCTTTTAAATAGTTTAAAGATGGATCCCTATATCCAGTATGATATAAGCAGATATTTGTAAGTTTGTTTGCTAACCCAAGCCTTTTTACCGCTGGACCAATTTGCTCATGAACCCTTCCTTTAAACCTGAGTTCCTTCAAGTTGGGGAAAATACGTAATTGATAACAACTCTCTTTATGTCCATTTTCGTGTAAATTGACTAGTTTAAAATAAAATACCTCATTTTTGGCTGGAGAAAAGTCCTTTTTAAGGGCAACCAATTTTTTTACATCTTCTTTTTCTAGTCTATCATCGGCATCTAAGTAAAGGATATAATCACCTGTAGCATATTTCAAGGATTCGTTTCTTGCGGCAGAAAAGTCATCACACCAATCAAAGTAATAGACCTTTGCCCCATAGTCCTTAGCAATCTTAATAGTGTTATCTGTAGAGCCTGTATCTACTATGATGATTTCATCCACTACTTCCTTTATACATTCTAAACAGCCTGGCAAGTTTTTCTCTTCATCTTTTACAATCATACATAAAGAGAGTTTAGCCATAGGCATCATTTCAGTCGTGTAATAAATCGGCCATAATTGAAACAGGGTTCGGATGCCGAACATTTAATATTATTATCCGATAATGAGAATGTGGAGAAAGATCTTATAGGAATTATTTTTATTTTATTTTCCTTTTCTACTGCATTTGGCTTAAGTACAGAACAGATTTTTCGTCTCAAACAGGCTGGACTAAGTCAAGAGACTATAAGACTCATGATCAGGGAAAAGTCAAATGAGACCTGTAGCTTAACAGTAGAAGAGGCAATTAATTTAAAGAAGGCAGGTATTGATGAAGATCTGATTCAAACGATCATAAAGGAAGGTTCCTTTATTAATGGGCAAAAGGAGATCATCTATGGTAAGACTACAAGAGATATTACCCACATTACAATAGATGATGTCATTCGTCTAAAAAGGGCTGGGATATCAGATGACACAATTAAAGAAATTGTCACTTATGGCAAGAGGACACCTGAAGAACGGGAAAGAGAGGAAATATTAGAATTACTCAAACATTTTGGTATTATTATAGATAAACGTAAAGGGATTAATAGAGACTAGTTTTTTCTTGTGTCAATTTGACACGATCTATATTATTTTTAAATCCATTATATTTTAATGTGTATCTTTTTGGCACGCACATGCCTATTAATTAAATATAGAAACCTCGCCTATTTTCTATCGGCATATATTTTGCTTAAAACTAAGGCATGCAAAGGAAAGGGCTTATTATCTTGCTTTTGTTGCTAACTTTGGCCCCAACGATTTTGGCCAAAAGTGGTTCTAAAAAGAAACTTTTCTCATTAGCCGAGAGTTTTTACAAGGCAGGAAATTTTAAGGAGGCAGCAAAGGCATATAGGAGATTTATTAAAAATTACCCATCTTCTAATTATGCCCCCCAAGCACTTTTTCATCTGGGATGCACTTATAAGTCTTTAGGCAAAATAGATGAAGCAAAGGCATCATTTGATCAATTAATTAAGAGGTATCCCAAAAGTAGTTTTGTAAATTATGCATACTATGAGCAGGCAGTCTTGGCCTATGAATCAAAAAAATTAGATGAGACAATCAAACTTTTAAGAAAGGCCCTGGATAATTGTAAAGATAAAAAACTAGCTATAAAAATCTGCTTTTTCTTGGGTAATTGCTATCTAGATTTAAATAATTATCTAGCTGCTAGAGGATTTTATAATGAGGCCTTAGCTAATGATTTGGCTAAAGAATATCTAAGGAAAAGGCCAAAGACTTATCTACGTCTGGCAGAACTCTATTTCACCTATGGTGATTTTGAAAAGGCAGCCAATGCCTATCTGGAAATATATAGGATTTATAATAAAAAACCATTTGCTGCCTCTGCCTTGGTAAAGGCAGCAGATGCCCTCTTTCGGTGCGGAAAATACACCCAGGCCATAGAAACTTATGCCCAGGTTCTTAAGCACTATCCCTATAGTGAGGAATTTTGGATTAGTAGATTCCATCTAGCAGATATCGGGGAAAGTGTGCCTAATTTAGATATTCCTTCAACCCCTATTTATAAGGACTATTGGAATCCTATTGAGACATATCAAGAAATTACAAGGATTCCAATGCTTGAATTGGCTGAATTGGCATACTTGCGGATAGGAAGTGTATTTCTAAAAAAAGGTAATTATAGAAAGGCAGTTGAAACTTTCAGAGACTTTCTTAGCACCCATCCAACTAGTAAGTTTGTCCAAGATGCTATTGACTTGTTGCAAGATGCCCTCTCCCCAATAATAGATGGATTTTATAAAGAAAAAAATTACCTTGATATTGTCAAAATTTATGAGAAAAATCGATTATATCTTAAAAAGATAAGTAATATTAGTCTGGCCACTAAAATAGCTGATTCTTATTACTATTTGGGGTTTTATGAAAGGGCGCTAAGTATATACAAAAATTTTAGTTTAAGTGCGAAAAATATTATAAAAGTTGCTGATATATAC
>JAGGTC010000131.1 GCA_021163945.1 Deltaproteobacteria bacterium
AGATAACTTGATTGAAATTTAGGTTTTTGATTTAATATAAAAAATGAGAGAATCTGGTATCCTTTATGTTGTAGCTACACCTATTGGAAATCTTGAAGACATTACCTTAAGGGCATTGCGTATATTAAAGGAGGTAGACATAATTGCCGCTGAAGATACAAGAAAGACATTAAAATTACTCAACTACTATAAAATTAAGGCAAACCTTCTAAGCTATAGAGAAGAAAACAAAATCAGACAAGGAAAGAGGCTTATAACGTACCTTAAAAGTGGAAAAAATATTGCCCTGGTAACAGATGCAGGTACACCCGGTATCTCTGATCCAGGGGTCCATTTAGTGCATTTGGCCCTAAAGGAAGATATAAAAGTTACACCCATTCCTGGCCCATCTGCCTTAACTTGTGCACTTAGTGTAGCTGGTTTGCCCATACAGCCTTTTATTTTTATGGGATTTTTGCCTCAAAGGGCGGCCAGGAGGCGCAAGTTACTTGCCAATCTAAAAGAACAGCCCTATGCCATTGTCTTTTATGAGTCACCCCACCGGATAAAAAAGACACTAAAAGACATGGCAGATATATTTAAGGAAAGAGAGGTTGCAATTATTAGGGAGATGACAAAGGTGCATGAAGAAATTATTTTAGGTTTGGCCGAAGATATATTAAAAGATTTAGAGCAAAGGGAGATAAAGGGAGAGATAACCGTTATTATCTCTAGGGCTATTAAAGGCGATGAGGCTTAATCCCCTTAAAATAAAGGATGTGGAGAGGCTTCAAAGGTATGAACGTATTATCAATGATATCTTAAAGAAAAGGGAATTTTCAAGGGCTGATATATGGCCATGTGGGGAGAGCAAAGGGCTTATAGGGAGGATAATAAATGTGCTCCTCTCAGAGGGGGCCATAATTGAAAGGGGAAAAGATCACTATAAATGGATAGATAAAAAAAGGGAGGAATATAAAAAACAGTGGCAGAGGCCTATCTCAGTCCACCAAATAAAGAGGCTTTCAAGGGAACAGCGCCCTAGGGAAAAGCTTTTAAAATATGGGTCTTCAAAGCTTACCACGGCCGAGCTTCTGGCCATCTTTCTAAGGACAGGTACTAAAGGAAAAAGTGCCTTACATCTAGCTACCGAATTGCTAAACAGATTCGGTGGGGTAAGGGGGATATTTGAGGCAGAAATTAAGGATTTACTAAAAGTGGAGGGCCTAGGTGAGGCAAAGGTGGCCCAAATCAAGGCAGTCTATGGGTTGGCCGAGCAGTATTTAAAGGAAAAGGTAAAAAGGGGCAAGATAATAAAGAGTTCTAAGGATATCTATGATTATCTCTACTTTACTATGCGTGACCTTAAAAAGGAGGTATTTAAGGTATTTTTCCTTGATGGGAAGAATGAGGTCATAAAGGTTGAAGATCTATTTGAGGGGACCCTAAATCAGAGCTCGGTTTACCCACGTGAAATTATAAAAAGTGCTATAAAATACAATGCAGTAGGCCTTATCTTTGTCCACAATCACCCCTCTGGAAACCCAGAGCCCTCCCTAAGTGATAGAAAGATCACCAAGGAATTGGTCTTTGCAGGAAACCTTATGCAGATTAAGGTTTTAGACCATATTATCATTGGTGAAAATAGATACTTTAGTTTTGCCGATGAGGGGTTGATTGAGGAGTATAATCTAAAATATTTAAGTAAAATGGGTTAAGGGGGGTTAGAGAGGATTACTACCTCGTCCCTCCCTGCCTTTTCCTTTAAAAATACATCTACCTTATCTTCGCGGACTGTAGATACACTAAGTCCTACATAATTTGCTACAATGGGCAATTCTCTATGATCACGGTCAATTAATACTGCTACCTGTATCTGCTGTGGCCTTCCAAAGTCCATGATGGCGTCCATAGCTGCCCTAATGGTACGCCCTGTGAAGATTACATCATCTACAAGCACTACAACCTTGTCTTCAATGGGAAATCTGATATCTGTCTTTTTAATTACTGGCTGTTGTCTCAACCTTGTCCAGTCATCACGATAAAGGTTTATATCAAGAGTGCCAAATAATAAAGGCCGTCCTTCTATCTTCTCAATAATGTCCTTTAGTCGCTTTGCTAAATAAACACCGCCTGTATGGATACCAACCAGGGCCAAATTTTCCACCCCTTTATTGTTTTCTAATATCTGATGAGCAATTCTTGTAAGGGCACGCCTTATCTCATCCTCTTTCATAATGACCCTTTTCATTTAAACCCCTTTACTATTTTATACATCCAAAGTTCAAATGTCAAAATTAGATTCCTAATAGTTGGTACAGACGTTTAAAGTCTATGTGTTTATTCATCAAGGCCAATCCCCTTTCTACCTTTTCTGTCTCCTTCAAACTCAACCTGGCAGCAATCTCTTGAATCCTCTTGGCTATAGTATATGTATGTTCCCTGCATAAAACAATAGGGAGACCACGCTGTTCTGCCTTAGAGATGATAATCTCATTAGGAGATAGGTTTCCAGCCAATACCAAACACCTTGCACCTTGCTCAATAGCCACAAGTTGGATATCTGCCCTATCCCCACCTACAATTATTGCTGCATTTGGTGTCCTCCTCAAATACTCGGAGAACTTATCTACCTCCATCCCACCTATAAGATAATTTTGTACAAAGTTATTTAAGGATTCATGCCCACAAATAATACGTCCACCCAGTCTTTCACTCAACTCCGCCACTGTTATAGAATTAAGAAAGGCATCAAAGGGCAGCCATCCCAAAACAGGGACCCCAATCCTCTCTAACCAGGGGATGACCAATTCTTTGATATCTCGCTCTTCCTCTTTCTTTACCCAATTGATAACTACTGCCAAAAGCGCATTGCCCAAGTGTTCCTTTGTCTCAATTATACTATCTAGAAAGAAATCCCCTACATACTTGTTTACCAGTATTACCTTTGCCCCTAGTTCATTTACTATCTTAAAACCAGAGATGCCTAAGAAGTTTCCTAACCACATGGTCTCTGCCCCACCAATAAGCATTACCTCCTTTCCCTTAGACATTACCTCAAATGCCTTTTTGATATCAGACATCAAATTACCCACTTCCCCACGAAGGGCCTTTACCTTCAATTCGTAGGTAAGCCATACAGGGCAAAGATTCTCAATACCTTCCTCTAACTCCAATACCTTATAGATGAAATAGGCCAAGCGATCGGTAATAATATTTCCCTCTACCTTTTGGAGCAATTTACCCAATGGTTTGAAGTACCCTACCTTTAATCCCTTATTTAATAGATTTTTCCCTAATCCCAAAGTAATGAGGCCCTTTCCAGAAAATGGGACTGTAGAGCCAATATAAATCTTATGCATCTATTCCCTCCTTATGGTAAGCCTTGCATCTACGGCCACGGCACCATTTTGATCCGACCTGACCAAAAATGGGTTAATCTCTGCCTCTATTATTTCTGGAAAATCTAAGGCCAGTTGAGCCAAGCTGAGCAGGCCACTTATTAAGGCATTGATATCCGCTGCAGGTTCTCCCCTTATCCCTCTAAGCAGTGGATATGACTTTACCTCCCTAATCATCTCTATCGCCTCCTGTTTGGAGATAGGCGCTATACGAAATGTAACATCCTTTAAGATCTCAACATAGATCCCTCCCAAACCAAACATAATTACTGGGCCAAATTGGGGGTCATGGGTAAAACCAATGATGGTCTCCTTCGCATCTTGGATCATCTCTTGGACAGATATACCATATATGGCTGCTTTAGGTACCTTGCTCTTTACTGAGAGCATGATCTCTGTAAATGCCTCCTTTACCTCCTTTACAGATTTTAAGTCTAAAATTACACCCCCCACATCGGTCTTATGGGTAATGTCTGGAGATACAACCTTCATTGCTACAGGAAAGCCTATAGACCTAGCTGCCGCCGCTGCCTCTTCCTTTGTCCTAGCAAGTTTTGTCTTTGGTAGAACAAAGCCGTAGGCCTTGAAAATCTCCTTGGCCCTATCTTCGGTTAAATGGAAGTGTTCTTCCCTTTTGGCCATTTCTAAAAGATAGCGTACCCTGCTACGATCTGCAGAAATTTGTGGGTACTCCTTTCTTGGAGACGAGAGCCAGTGTTCTCTCTGCCACATCTTCTCAAGCACACTTACAGCATCCTCAGGACAGAGATAATTAGGAACACCATGCCTTTTTAGTAACCTTATCCCCTTTTCTACTTGTACATCCCCCATAAATGAGCAGAGAATGGGTTTTTTCTTGTTTTTTGCATATTCTACAATAGTCTTAGCCGTTTCGTCTACCTCAATAGTGGCCGTTGGGGTAAGTAGAACCAAAGTGGCATCTATGTCTTTATCAGCCATCAAAATGTCTAAGGCCTTTTTGTATCTATCTACATGTGCATCCCCCACAATATCAATAGGATTATAAAAAGATGCCATAGGGGGTAAAAAAGAACGCAGCTTTTCTACTGTCTGTGAGCTTATCCTTGCCAATTGAAGGTAGGAGTCTTCACAGGCATCTGCTGCCACAATCCCAGGGCCACCAGAGTTTGTTAGGATTGCTACCCTAGGGCCTTTTGGCAGGGGCTGGGAGGCAAAGGCTATGGCATAATTAAAGAGCTCTGTTATAGTCCTTGCCCTGATTATCCCACTCTGTTTAAATGCAGCTTGATAGGCAACCTCACTCCCTGCTAGAGAGCCTGTATGCGAAGAGACTGCCTTTGCCCCTGCAGAGGTAGTACCAGATTTAATTAAAATTATAGGTTTTTTCCTAGATACTTCCTCTGCTACCTGCATAAATGTACGTCCATCATTTACACCCTCTAAGTATCCTAAAATGACACGTGTATTTTTGTCCTCCCCTAGGGCTATAAGCATATCAATCTCTGATATGTCTGCCATATTTCCAAGGCTAATGAATTTAGAAAATCCAATCTTTTGTCCCAATGCCCAATCTAAAACGGCAATACACATAGCCCCTGACTGGGAAAAAAAGGCAATATTCCCCTCCTCTGGCATACCCAAGGCAAAGGAGGCATTTACCTTAGAGGCGGTATCTATTAAACCTACACAGTTTGGTCCTAAAATCCTTATGCCAAAATTCTTTGCAATCCTTTTTAGTTCCTGCTCAAGCCTTGCCCCCTCTGAAGAGGCCTCTTTAAAACCTGCAGAGATGACAATAACGGACCTTGTACCCCTTTCCCCGCATTGTTTAATGACATCTAAGACATCTAGTGGGCGGACAGCAACTACTGCCAAGTCTATAGGTTCATTTACCTCTCTTAAACTGGGATAGGCCTTTAGTCCCAATATCTCATCTGCCTTTGGATTTATAGGAAATACCTTTCCCTTATATCCATGTTTCAACATGTTTTTTACCAAGATATGCCCTATCTTCCCCTCGTGGGTAGAGGCACCTACAATGGCCACTGCCTTTGGATTAAAAAAGCCTTCTAGCATCCTTTATGTCCTGTGCGAGATGTACTCCAATAAGGCCTTATTATATACGTTTATAATGTCCCTTTGTGAGAGGAGGCCAACTAATTTTCTAGAATTTTGAGCATCTACTACGGGCAGTCTCTCAATATTTTTATAACGCATCTTCTCTAAGGCATCCCTTAAGTTTTGATCAGGGGTGATGGTAATAACATTTTTGGTACATATATCATCAATGGTGAGCCGATCTTTAGGGGCGTCTCCTGCCAAGATCTCTCTGAAGTCCTGAAACGAAACAATCCCAGCCAATTCTCCATTTTCATTTACTACAGGGAAACAGGTGTGTCTTTTATCCCTGATAAAACGGAGGAATTCTTTAAGTTTCATATCTTTAGGTACAGTAATTACATTTTTTGTCATGGCCTCCTCTACAGAGATAGAGGCCATGACATTTGCCTCTCGACCTGCATGGAGATTTATCCCCCTTTGACTAAGCTCATAGGTATCAATAGATTCTTGACTCAAGGCATATGCAGTTACTGTACCAGTTATAGAGGCAAAAAGTATGGGCAAAATGATTCGATACTCATCAGTCATTTCAAATGCCAAAAAAATGGCAGTAACAGGTGCATGGGTAAGGGCTGCCAAGAATCCACCCATCCCTACTATGGCATATGCAGGGTACGGGGCAGTAAGTGTCGGAAAAAAATGATGAATGACTACCCCAAAGCACCCCCCAGCCATGGCCCCTATATAGAGTGAGGGGGCAAACATCCCCCCTGTACCACCTGAGCCCAGGGTGATAGAGGTGGCTAGCATCTTAAAGAATACCAATGCAAACATTAAGGTTCCAACAATATTTCCACTCAATACCTCTTGAACATATGTATATCCATTGCCAAATATCCAAGGAAAGGATATGCCTATCAAGCCAACGAGAGAAAAGCCCAAAAATGGTTTAAAATAAGGGTGGATCTTGATCTTATCAAAATATGCCTTTGTTCCATAAAAGATTTTTAAGAATAAGTAAGATAATATGCCTAGAAATATAC
>JAGGTC010000184.1 GCA_021163945.1 Deltaproteobacteria bacterium
TAGCAATAGAATATAGTCCCAATGTATGGGTTCTCGAAGTTAAAGTGGATGACAAGCCTATAAGAGTTAAGGGCAGTTGGAGAGATCTTGCCTCCACATTTAAGAAGGGAAGGCTAATTTCTGGGAACAAGAAAATATCTTGGGAACACTTTACCATCCTGCTTGACGCAGAGAGATGGATTGAGGAACTGTTTATTATCATCCCAAAGAAGTATAAGCTTCAGCCTGAAAAGATACGCTTATCTTATCATTATAAGGTAGATTTCGTTGAAGCACGATACCAATTAGGAGGTATAGAAGAACCTGTTTCAATAGATGTCATGATAGACGATGAGATGTTACACAAGTTGTATGTAGGGCTTGGCAACAGATTATTCTTGGCGATAGAAGAGAGAGCGAGGGAAAAGTTCCCAGAAGAAAAGATGTTCAGGGTTATCCATGAAGCTCTTGATAGGATGATGGAAGAGCTAAAACTAGAAGAAGTTGGATTCGAATATAATAAGGATGTTCTGAAGAACTGGAAATTATATCCTGAAGCATATATATCAACCGCTTATGGTCTAAGAAAAATCGTGAGTGTTTCTCCAGATTGGTGGGTTTACGATGGAGAAAGAAGCTGGAGTTGTCATCCTAATACTACTATTTATATTCCCAAAGGCGTAGAAAAGAAGGAAAAGAAAGAGGAAAAGATAACCTACGAAGACCTTATTAAAGCTCTATCCAAAGTATATGCCACCGATGAAAAGGGAATAATATATACTCTCATAGGCCTTCTCTTTGATGGAGTATCGCCAGAGGATTTGAAAGATAGCCTAACAAAAATTGCATGTGATGTTATTCAGGGAGCTTCACCAGAGCTTGTTGAAGATGCGGTAGATACTCTTGTTGCAATAGCTGTTAGAGGATACAAATCAAGGAAAGAAATTTATAAAGTAGAGAAAGAAAGAAAAATAGCACCCGAGATAAAACCTGAGATAACGGTGGAAGAAGTGAGAGAAGATTACAGCAAATTTATCAATGAAGGTAATTTTTCCATGGCAGCAATGCTCGATTACTTAATCTCAAGGAAGGGGGCACGGTGGAATCCTAAGATAGAAGAAGCATTGGAAGTGCTGATAGAAGGAGGTTACCCTGAAGAAAAGGTTGAAAAAATAAAAAGCTGGTTCTGGAAGTAGTGGAGGTGGAGTTATGGATTTGGAAAAGAAGCTTATGGGAGAAATCATGAAAAAAAGAGAAGCCGAGAAAAAGCTTACGGAGATTAAAGGTAGAAGAGAAACAGGGTGGGAAGAGCATCTAAAACTATATCTCCCAATGAGATATATCGAGGATGTGGAAATATACTCCCGCAGACCTACTAAAGGCATAATAAAATGGGATGTCGAAATTACTCCAAAGAAAGACTTCGAATACAAGTTCATGAGACCAAAGTTCAAGACAAGCATTACTTTTGAGGAGAAACCAGACGAGAGAATCATGGAGAAGGAATATAGACAAGGTGTAAGTCTTATTGTAAACAGGTTTGAAACTAACTATGCTAAGATACCTTTAGTCATAGATTTTGAGACTTTGGTGCAGAGGATAGGAAGACCAAGAGCAGTAGAAGTATTCAGCCATCTATGTCAGAAGGGTTCTCCATATCATTGCAGCTTTCTTTTTAACTATATAATGAAGTTGGTGGAAGATATTTTAGATGAGCCTGATAAATCAATAAGAGGCTACCTTGCAAACTACATATACTCTGCTGGTTTTAGAAAACTGTTTGATATTCTTACAAAGATAGAACCAGCAGCGATAGACAAGGTTGGTTTTGAGGAAAGGGTAAAGTATTGTATAAGAGAGATACTAAATCGCTACGCATACGTTTATGAGAAGCCTGATGACTTGGCAGGGGATGATATAGAGAGGTCCTGGGAAGTGGTGAACGAAAGCTGCAAGATACCAGAGTTTAAACTGATAGCTCAGCCTTATGATGAATCTTGTATTGTCAAAGAATTAAAGGATATAGGAATAGAGATAGAAGCAGGGGCAGGGGCAGAAACAAGAGAAACCGCAAAAACCGTAAAAGAGGTAGCAAAAGAGGAGACAAAAGAAGCAAAAGAAGAAGAGAAAGAAGTAGAGAAGCTAAAAGAAGAAATTTTAAAGAGGATGATAGGCTAACTGATAATTATGCAAGTAACCAAGCTAACAAAAGCTGAGAAGATATTAATAGAGACGCTAAGAGAAGATAAACTTTTGAGAAAAGCTATTTTTCGATATTTTGAATCTCTAAGTGGTATAGAGTTACCACCAGAATACCTAGAAAAAAGCCAGAAACAGAGACAAAAACAACGATAAAAAAATAGAAAAAGAAATCTTTGGATTTATGCTCCGTACATCCTCTTTCTCCAAGCGGACACGAAGTCCTCTGTGGTCTTAGCCCTCTTCGCTGCCTGCAAACACTTTGCTACTTCAATTGCAGGTCCAGTTTCTGCCTTTTTACCGCACTCATAGTATTTGGATGCTCCACCTATCCTCTCAATCCCAGACTTATAATTTGCAGTTCCTATTTCTGCACTTACCACCATTTTTACTCACCTCAATATTATCTCGGAAAAATTTATATAAATAGTTTTGTAAAACAACATATTATGCCACGTAGGACAAAAAGAATAAGAGAAAAAAGATTCACAGAAGTCATTAGAGTTAGAATTGAGAAAGAGTTTTACAAAGAGCTAAAGAAACTGGCAGAAGCTAACAATTGGAGTTTATCCAAGGTCATCAGATTTTTTTTGGCAATAAGTTACTCTCTCCTACACCCACAAGTAAAAATACCTGTAAAAGATGTCTTGAAATATCTCTCACAACATGCAGACGAAAATGGTTATATTTCTATATATTGTCTTACTGCAATGCTTTCGTCTGAAGGTGTTAAGCAAATTGAACTATTAGAAAAAACATTCAAAAAGAAGGGTTCACTTACCACCAAGCTATCAATGAAGCAAAAAAGGAGCAGTTCACTTACCACCAAGTTATCAATGAAACTACTCACCAAGTAAACGAATCGGGTGGCCTGTGTTCACTTACCACCAAGTTATCAATGAAACAAAAAAGGATCCTGGCGCAGCATTGGAGTGACCGCCACCAAGTTATCAGTGAAACCCCTTTGTTTTGTCTCTGAATTTGCTGAAAGTCCCTTGCCTTTGTCGTGAATCACCACTCGTGGGTGATTCACCCATTTTTTACGTCCACCCTCTTTGCTACAGGTCCGTCATGCGTCCCTGTAGCTCGGAAGGCTTCATCCAACGGAAGGTAGAACTGCACCTTCCGTGCCCACCCATTGGGAAGGGCTCGGTTAAAGTTGTGGAGCGTAACATATATAAATGTTTCGCATTATATATAGAGTGTGTATTATGTATGTCAGAAAACAAATAACTATCAAAAAAGAACACGAAGAATGGATTAAGAAAAACTGCATTAATCTCAGTAGATTTGTTCAGAAAAAAATCGAGGAGGAAATTGAAAAGTGGAAAAAGAAAAAATAAATTATAAATCAGTAGTAATTAAGCTTGTTCCTACTCTGGAGCAGAAAAAGATACTCGATAGAAATCTTTTAAAAGTTGTCAAGTTCCTCGAAATCTCCAAGAGAGAATTCCAGAAACTTATATGGAAAAAAGCACGTGAAGATAGCGAAATTAAAGAGGCACATTCACGCTTGGCAGACTTACTCTCTCAAAGATTTACGAATACTGTTATGTCAAATCTTTTATATCCTCTCGATTGTCGAAACTATAAGGTAATAAAATCTAACGGATGGTATAAGGTTGCGATAAGATTCAACCCAAAAAAAGAAGTGTGCATTCCTATTTCCCGTCCAGATTGTAAATATTACGGTGAAATCATTGAGAATACTTCTTACCCTGCTTTTATTTTTAAGGAAGGGGCTAACTACTTTTTATCTATGTCTATACCTTTGAAAAAGAGATGGGATAAAAATAGAACATCTATCTATGTAGGCATAGATTTAAACCAGCGAAAGCATGTTGCTTCCTTCTATAATCCTCTAACAAGTAGATACGAGAAGAACATCTTCTTTGACTTGAGACCGATAGATAAAAAAATTAAAGAATTGCAGAGGAAGGTAAATCTTATTCAAAAAGGTAGAAGAAGTGAAGAACTTTCAGACTCTGAAAAAGAAAAAATAAAAAGCCTATACGAAGGTATTAAAAAAGTTATTCAAAAAGGACATGGTGATTTTATTTCAAAACTCATAAAAGAAGCCGATAAATATTGGGAGAAAGGTTTTAATGTTGTTTTTGTCCTTGAAGACCTCAAAGGTATAACAAAAAGAGTTACCAAGAGAGATCCTTCTTTCAACGGTTGGCTACATAGCAAGTGGTGCTACCACAAGTTTGCAATAATGCTTGAGACAAAAGCTTATCCCGTAGTTTTTATCAATCCTAAAAATACTTCTATCAAATGTCATAAGTGTGGTTCTAAAGTAAAGATTTATGGGAAACATAACAGACTGATAGAATGTTCAACATGCGGATATAAAGATTTTAATAGGGATTTAAATGCAGCTAGGAACATAGCTAGAATGTATAAAGGTGATAATCATGGAATGGTGCGACTACGGTAAAAGAGAATGTCCCTATAAGAAGGGAGCAAGATGTGAGATTTGTGGATGTGTGATAGAACTGATGAGGAGGTTGGGTAAGCCGTGTCCGCTAGAGACTTTGGAGTGAAATGTGATAAGCTGGTAAAAATTAACGATAAGACCTACGCTTGTTTAGGAAACGAAATAAAACTTACGAATTTTACAGGGAAAATTAAAATTGTTGATAGAGGCTGGTATGTTAGGTTAAAAAATCTCTTCAAGCCACAGAAAGTTTTTGTGATCCTGAAGGTGGAAGTTTAGCTTTTGACAAAGACGAGAAGACAATTAAACTGTTCTCTTTCCAAAGACTTCGCCCATGGTGGTATGTAAGCACCACATCCTCCTCCTTCCAATTTATACCCCATTTCATATAACTTTTGTATTACTTTTGCTGGTTTTCTTTTGTAGTTTTCCCGCCACTCACGCTCATCTATTCCCAGTATTTCATGATTAAATCTCCCTTCTGAATCACGCAACCATACACTACTTTCCGAAATATACGCAATAACTACCTTCATATTAAACCTCTTCCAAAACTTTAACTTCTTCCTTGCCTTCCAATATCTTGGAAACCTCTTCTTCTCTTAGTTCTCCTTTTCCTATTTTCTCTGCCATCTCTTCTACTATCAGTAACCCCTTTATCCCCTTCGCAAGCTTATCAGCTTTTTCTCTGCATATCCCACAGGTTTCCTTTGTCAGATAGGTTTCAAGTTCTTGGACAGCTTTGGCTAAATGTATGTGTGGTGGAAATTCTTCGGTTTCTTCGGTTTCAGTTTCTGTCTCTGTTTCTCCCACTCTTACCAGCTTTTTATCTATGTTTGCTATCGCCATATCAGCAAATCTTATCATTTTGTCCAATGCCTGTATGTTCCTGTCTATCTCTGCAATGATTTCTGCTGGATTAAACTCCTTGATGTCCTTAAGTTTAGGTAGCTTGGGTAACATTTTTGTTGATTACCTCAAAACAACTTTTTCACTTCTTCTGAGAATTCCCTGTATTCCTTTATCAACTTCTTGGAATCCTTTATTATCTGTTGAACTTCCTCTGGGGTTATGTTGTCATCTTCCGCAGCCTTGTAGGCATCGTCAAGCAGTTTTGCAGTAGCAGAGATGACCTCTTTAAATTCCTTAAGGATTTTCTTAGCTCTGCCGAAATATTTTGCTGCTCCTCCAACTCCTACAAGGAAGCTTATAACCGTAGCTACCAACTCATAGGGTGAGACCATAATACCACCTCCAAACCTAACTTCCTACTACTTTCTCTGCTAATCTCCTTGATAACCTTTCGATTTCTTCTTCGGTTGGTGCTCGCCCCGTGGCAAATTTCAGCAAACCTTCAGCCCAATGTCTAGCCCAAGTGCTGTGAGCTATTGCGTCTATCTTTTCTTGCACAGTCATCGGGTTGCTGTGCTTTATTTTAACAATTTCCTCTGGGATCTCTATTTCAATGCCCCCCAGAGAAACCTTCTCGGTAATACCTCCACACTTCTCTTTTAAAATTTCTAGTGCTGCCTTTATTGCTAATTCACATTCGTTCTTTGCCATGATTTATTATTTTTCTCGTATGGCTTAAAAAGTTTATCCTTGTTCCATGTTCAATGCCTTAAAAATTCTAAGAGATAGTGAACAATTCCCATGCTGCACATTCGTATAATTTGCAATTTCTCGAATTTGGTGGGTCACCATTAGATG
>JAGGTC010000017.1 GCA_021163945.1 Deltaproteobacteria bacterium
GGAAAAAAGGGAAAGATTGATAGAAATATACAATCAATTTGAAATAGAGGCATCTGCATTTAAAAAACAGGCTGTCTGCAGGATAGGATGTGCTGATTGTTGTAAAAATATGACTACCATTGATATTACCACATTAGAGGGGATCCTTATATATGAAAGAATCAATAGATTTCCCCCATCAATAAAAAATGAGATTAAAAAGAAATTAAGGCAAAACAAACTTGAAAAGGAACAAAAAAGGATAGTCAATTGCCCATTCCTAAAAGAAGATAATACCTGCCTTATCTATGATGTCCGTCCATTTAGCTGCCGCTGGCTATATTCGATTAAAAAGTGCAATGGGGGACCCCCTATAGTCCACCGACAGGTATTTGAGCTTTCAAATAAAACAATAAAGGAAATACAAAGGTTAGATGAAAATGGCTATTCAGGGTATATTAGCTTTATCCTTTATCTTCTAGATAAAAAAATTTTTAGAAAGGCATATATTTCAGGGAGGCCTTACCCTGAAAAGATTATAAAGTTTGCTATGACGCACAACCTGTTGCCTAACAGGTCTTTATAACGCACTTATTCTTGACACAAATAACAAAATATTTTTAAATAATTAAAGGGGAGGAATAAATATGTATGCTGTGATAAAGAGCGGTGGCAAGCAATATCGTGTTGAGCCAGGAGATGTAATAAGGGTAGAAAAGATTGATGGAAATATAGGAGAATCTGTTGTATTTAAAGATGTATTGCTACTGTCTAATGGAGGACAACTTAGGGTTGGGAGACCCTATTTGGAGGGGGTAGAGGTAAGGGGTACTATCTTGGCGCAGGAACGTGGGAAAAAGATTATTGTCTTTAAGTTTAGAAGACGTAAGAGGTATAGGAAGAAAAGGGGGCATAGGCAATACCTTACAGCCATAAGGATTGAAGAGATAAAGGAGGGAGGTTATGGCGCATAAAAAGTCAGGGGGTAGCTCTCACAATGGACGGGACAGCATAGGAAAGAGGCTTGGTATAAAGCGATTTTCAGGTCAATTTGTAAAGGCAGGGAATATCTTGGTACGTCAAAGGGGGACCCGCCTTCACCCTGGGTTTGGCGTGGGTGTTGGTAAGGACTACACACTGTTTGCCAAGATTGATGGGGTTGTAAGCTTTGAGCGAATGGGCAAGAACAAAAAAAGGATCAGTGTATATCCTCTAAATGCCTAGATGCGCTTTGTTGATGAAGCAAAGGTATATGTTAAGGCCGGAGATGGAGGCCGGGGTTGTATTAGCTTTAGACGTGAAAAGTATGTCCCAAAAGGTGGCCCTGATGGGGGAGATGGAGGAAGGGGAGGAAATGTAATCTTTAAGGCAAGTCACTCTATTTATACCCTCCTAGACTTTAAATATCGGCAACATCTAAAGGCAAAAAATGGCCAACATGGCAAAGGGAAGCGAAAGAAGGGAAAGGATGGAGAAGATTTGGTAGTCTTAGTTCCATTGGGTACCGTTATAAAGAATGCACAGACAGGTGAAATTATAGCAGATTTAACAAAAGATGAAGATGAGGCAATAGTAGCCCGTGGAGGCAGGGGGGGGAGGGGAAACACACACTTTTTAACTCCTACCAATCAGGCCCCCCATTATGCAGAACCTGGACAAAGGGGTGAAGGGCTTTGGGTAAATTTGGAGCTAAAGATCTTATCAGATGTGAGCCTAATAGGAAAACCAAATGTTGGGAAATCTAGTTTGGTTTATGCCCTTTCCCATGCAAGGCCAAAGATAGCATCTTACCCATTTACTACACTGACCCCACAGTTAGGCGCAGTAGAGGTAGAAGGATATCTACCATTTATTGTAGCAGAGGTGCCTGGTCTCCTAAAAGGGGCACACAAGGGTATAGGACTAGGGCTGCGCTTTCTAAGACACATTGAGAGGAGCTTAATCATGGCCTATGTCTTAGATGCCAGTGGTATTGCCCCAGACAATCCTTTAATAAATCTAGATGAAATAGATGCCGAGATCAGGGCCTATAACTCCAATTTATTAAAAAAGAGGAGAGTTGTAATTATTAATAAAATAGATTTACCTGATGGAAAAAGAAATCTACCCCTAATTATAAGGGCAATTGAGGAGAGGGGATTAAACTTTTGGGCTGTATCTGCATTAAAAAAAGAGGGGATTGAAGAATTAAAAGAGGGATTGGCCAAAGAGGTAAGTAAAATAAAATATGATGGTAAATCAAAAATTAACTAGGAAGGCCATCTGCGATAGGGCAAAGAGGATAGTGATTAAGGTAGGCAGTAGTGTGATTACGGCAGAAGGGGGGGTAAATTTAAATGTAATTGATGGTTTGAGTGATGAGATCTCTTTCCTCAAGGCAGGGGGGCGTGAGGTTGTGCTTATATCCTCTGGGGCTATTGCATCTGGCATAAAAAAAATGGGTATAAAGAGGCGGCTTGCCTCCTTGAGTGAGCAACAGGCCGCCGCGGCAATTGGTCAAGGGGGGCTCATTCAGGCATATGAAGAGGGATTTGCCAAGTATGGACAGCATGTTGCCCAAATCTTAATTACTCGCGATGATTTGGCCAATCGTTATCGCTACCTCAATGCACGTAATACCCTATTTACCCTCCTTAGGTGGGGGGTCATCCCTATTATCAATGAAAATGATACAGTCGCTGTCGAGGAGATCCAATTTGGGGACAACGATAAGATAGCTGCCTTAATTACTGGGATTGTTGAGGCAGATTTGCTTATTCTACTTACAGATATAGATGGGCTCTATGACAAAGACCCCCGAATCCACCCCGATGCACATCATCTGCCTTTAGTGGAAAGGATTGATCAAAAAATAAAAAAATTGGCAAATTCCATCCCTGGCAGATTTGGGCGTGGAGGGATGGCCAGCAAGATTCAAATAATAAAGGATGTGACAAGATTGGGAATACCTGTATTTATAGCCAATGGCAGAGAACCACTCATCTTGCATAAGATATTTTCTGGTGAGAATGTAGGTACACTGTTTTTGCCTCAATCTACACACTTTCCTATAAGAAAACACTGGATCTCCTCTTTAAAGCCCAAAGGGGAGCTGGTAATAGATGCAGGGGCGGTCAAGGCCTTAGTTTACAATAGGAAGAGCCTGTTGCCCTCGGGCATAAAATTGGTTAGGGGGGTATTTCAGGTAGGTGACCCTGTGTGTTGTGTAGATGAAAATAGGCGTTTGATAGGAATTGGCTTAGTAAATTATGCCTCTAGTGATATAGAAAAGATAAAGGGACTAAAGACATCAGAAATTAGTAGGGTATTGGGTTTTAAGAACTACGATGAGGTAATTCACAGGGATAATCTATACGTAATAGAACCAGATTAGTCTTTTATTCTTTGAAGGATTTCAAAGTCAATGAGGTTTATCCTATCTGTATAGGTAACTATCTTATCGTACCAATTATGCAGCAATTTTAATGCCTCAGGGGAGATGAGACAAAGTCCCTTAAAGTCCACTACAATCCTTTCATGCCCTTTCTTTATAACCTTAGAGATACGCTCTAAAAACCTCTTTGTCACCTTTTTATCCATAGCCCCTTCTACCTTGATAAACAGCGTTTCTAGGTATGTATCCTTGAATGTCTCCATCCTAAAAAACCTTTTTGCCTTGGTCTTTATCTCAGAAGATGTCTCTCTTATAACAGGTATCAAACCCCTTGCATCCTTTAGAGGCAATGAGAAATTCAACTTATCCACTAATTTTGCATATATAGAGATTTGTCCCTTGGGTCCCCTATAACAAAGTCTTCTAAATGCATAATTGAGCAGAAAATTGGGGACAAATCTCCTCATAGGGGAGAATAAAATCCTTTTTAAGATGGAGATATGGCTATATGTCTCACGAAATGCCCACCAAAATCCATCCTGGAGTGCCTCTGCTGACATAAATTTTGGCCTAAAAACAACATTGGCCGCATTATATTTCTCCCACCTTTTGTGGATAATCCTTCCTTCCTTCTCAAATCTATGAAAGAGGGGGGTGCCTGGGATAGGGGTCAAGATAAAATAGACTGGCAATTCTATGTGATTTTTTTCACAAAATCTCACTGTCCTCTCAAATACCCCCTCATCATCATAATCTAGGCCGAAGATAAAACTACCAATCATTGAGATTCCATGATCATGTATCTTTTTGATAGTATCCTCTAATTTGTCTGCCTTATTCTGGATCTTGTGTACTGATTGGAGATTTCTCTGAGAGAGGGTCTCTATCCCAAAAAACAATGCATAACAACCACTTTTAACAGCCAATTTCAATAGCTCCTCATCATTTGCAATGGTAAGGCTGCTTTGTCCTCCCCACTTTATATTCAAAGGAATCAATCTCCTAAACAATTCCTTTGCATATTTAGGATTTCCTACAATATTATCATCTACAAATGTAACAACGCCCTCATCAAGTCCCTCTACCTCTTTAATGACCTCATCCACAGGGCGGCAGCGATATGTATGACCAAAAAATTGGGTAACGGCACAAAATTCACACCTAAAGGGACACCCCCTTGTTGCTTGAAGTGTATTTACGTTGGAATAACGCTCTTTCTTTAAGAGGTCCCTCCTTGGAATGGGCATACCCCTAAAATTACACAACTTTTTTGCCTTATAAAATGGCTTAAGCTCACCTGCTTTAAAGTCCTCTATAAGCTGACTCCATACCTCTTCTGCCTCTCCAATCACCACTGCGTCTACATACCTCTTTGCCTCCTGAGGGAGGCTAGATGCATGAATGCCACCCATCACTACAGTAACCCCCCTTTCTCTAAACCGCCTTGCAATCTCATAGGCCCTCTTTGCATGCATGGTCATGGCTGTGATGCCCACCAGGTCCACATCCTCATCAAAGTCTATCTCATCTACATTTTCATCTGTGATAGCCACCTCTACCCCCTTTGGGGTCAAGGCAGCCAGTGTGGTAAGGCTAAGTCTTGCAAACCAGTAGTTTTTTATATCCTTTTTATCTTGAATGAGGTAAGATTCCTCTCTATAGGCTGGGTCAATCAATCTGATCTTCATAATAGACTCCTTTTAGGATACTTTAACTTTTTTATGAAGTATTGTAAAGTTAAAAAGATATGGCAAAGATCCAGCCATTTGAAGATTACCCATTCCAATATGAAGATTGGTTTGAAAAAAATAGATTTGCCTACCTATCAGAGCTTGAGGCTATAAAAAGAAAACTCCCTAATAGTGGGAATGGCATTGAGATAGGGGTAGGAAGTGGTAGGTTTGCAGCCCCATTGGGCATAAAGGTTGGGGTCGAACCAGCAAAAAGGATGAGAGAGATTGCAAAAAGCAGGGGAATTATTGCTATTGGGGGGGTAGCTGAGTTTTTGCCCTTTTCTGACTGCCAATTTGAATTTGCATTAATGGTTACTACAGTCTGTTTCTTAGACGATATAGAGGCTGCATTTAAAGAGGCATATCGAGTAATAAGGCATGGTGGCCAATTTATAATAGGGCTTGTAGACAAAGGCAGTCCCATTGGAAGATTTTATCAAAAACGCAAGGATAAAAGTGCATTTTATAAAATAGCCACATTCTATTCGGTAGATGAAGTTGTTTATTATTTGAGAAAGACGGGGTTTGAAGATTTTGATTTTAGCCAAACCATATTCCATGACCTACCGGCCATAAAAGAGATTGAACCTATAAAAGATGGGTACGGTGAGGGGTCATTTGTTGTAATTAGGGCCAAAAAGTATAATTTATTGTCTCTGGCGTAAGAGTTTTCTCTGACGAATAAATATATAATGGATTAAGGCATCCCGATCGTCTTCATGGATGGCTACAAAGCGTGCACCTATCTCATATTTTTTATCTTCTCTCTCATCTGACCTAACTGCCTGTGCTAAAGTAGTGATCACAAGGGGGGGAAAAAGTGGAATCAAAATATGAATCTTGAGAAATGTACCTGGGGTTATTTTTTCCTTACTTATAAATCGTAACCCAGAACCACTGATATTTATATAGCATGCCTGTTTAAAAGATAAATTAGTCTTTGATGCCTCCCCTCCACTAAGAATTTTTATCATCGTATCTAATTTTTCATTTATACCTATAAGCAAATTCAAGATAAGTTGGTCTGCAGTAGAGATCTTTGTCTCTTCTTCCCTGTATTCATCCCAAAATAGGGGAATAAATGGATATTTAAACCTTATTCGTTCAACCCCACTTTGCCTTTGAAAAAATTTCTTCTTTTCTTCTTCATAGAGTTCTGGGGTTAAAACTTGGTAATCAAAGCAAAGATAATCGTCAATTCGTACGTATTCCCTC
>JAGGTC010000151.1 GCA_021163945.1 Deltaproteobacteria bacterium
TTACGCTTAAAAATGCCCATAAACAGTGAATTTCCGAAAAACAACTGTCAAAGTAGAGTTAAAGTTAAATTATAAGATAATTGCTTATAAAAGGTCTAAACAAGTCCAAGCTTAATTTTGATTGCTCTTACCTAAGGTGGACCCCATTGAAAAGTGCCTATAAAAATAAAAACAAATCCGTTTAATTTTTTATTGACAGAAATTGTTCAAGTTGATATTATGGAAGTCAGGAAGGATAATTAATAGTCAGAAAAATGGAAAAGATGCATAACAAGAAGTTGCCACCAGAAGAAGCCCAATGTAAACAGGGGCAAAATTGAAAGGAGGTTAATATGCTTCCATGGATGATATCTATTTATACTGGGTGGGACCCATCCCACATTATCTTTATGGGTTGTGAATATGCTGCCTTGACCATTTTGGGTATTGGCTTGGTCTTTGTAACCCTTAAGACCATTAGCCAACTCAAAAAAGGTGGGCATTAACGCCAGAGAAGTCTTCTATTTTTAAGGATTATCTCTTTTATCTCTGTCTTTGGCCCTATTTCTAAGGCAAAGTTAATGGCCTTTACTATTTCTTCCTTTGGGATGAGTGAGCCTTGTTTAGGGCGAAATGGCATTTTCTGTAAAAGCTTTGTATCTACTATGCCAAGGTAGAGTGTGGTTACCCTTATGCCATAACGTTTTCCCTCTTTTGCTACTACCTCTGCCAGGCCCCTTAAGGCAAACTTCATTGAACAATAGGCCCCTCCATAGGGGAATCCTTCTAGTGCAGAGATAGAATTAATAAAGATAATATGTCCCCTCCTATTCTTTAAGAATATATCGTAGGCGATTTGGGTAAGAAAAAATGGCACCCTAAAGTTTGCCTCATATGATTCATCCATGGTCTTTAAGGCAATATCTTCTATTTTACCATAAAAGCCATCACCAATTGCATTTATAAAGACATCTGGCGAAAAATTGATAAATGCCTCTTTGATCTCCTCTAACCGATTATAGCATTCTTGGATAGAGAGAAATGAACTCTCCTTAGAAAGTTTTCCTTTAAGCGCTTGCCTTTTTTCTTCATCGCGGTAAAGGAGCAGAAGTTCATGCTTATCTATTAAACTCAGTGCAATTGCTGAACCTATATCCCCTGTAGCACCTGCTAAAATAATCTTCATCCCCTTGCTTTTTAAAAGAAAAAAAATAAAAATCAAGAACATGTTGGACCTAAGATTTGTGCGAAAGAATATAGATTTAATAAGGGGTATGCTCAAAAGCCGTGGAATGGTTATTGATATAGATGGTTTTGTAGAATTGGACAGGCGACGTAGGGAGATCTTGGGTGAGGTAGAGGGGCTAAAGGCAAAACGAAATCAGCTCTTGGGAAAGATCAGCCAATTAAAGAAAGAGGGGAGGGATATTAAAGGTATAATTGAGGAGGCAAGGGAGGTCTCTAAGGTAATTGAGGGTCTGGATAAAGAATTAAATGATGTAAAAGAGAAAATCTATGATTTTTTAATAAATCTACCCAATATCCCCCATCCCTCCGTACCTATAGGTAAAGATGAAAGGGATAATGTGGTAATAAAGACATGGGGTGAGAAACCAGTTTTTTCCTTTAAGCCCAAACCACATTGGGAATTGGGAGAAAAATTAAATATCTTGGACTTTGCAAGGGGGGCAAAGATTGCAGGCTCAAGATTTGTAGTCTATAAGGGACTTGGGGCCTATTTAGAGAGGGCATTGATTAATTTTATGTTGGACTTACACACTAAAGAGCACGGCTACAAGGAGGTCTTTCCACCCTATATTGTAAATAAAAGGTGTATGTTTGGTACAGGACAACTCCCAAAGTTTGAGGAAGATCTATTTAAGATAGAGGGGAAGGACTACTACCTTATCCCTACAGCCGAGGTATCAGTTACAAACCTGCACCAAAATGAGATACTAAGAGAAGAGGATCTGCCTATCTATTATGTGGCCTATTCTGCATGTTTTAGGGCAGAGGCAGGTTCCTATGGTAAAGATGTAAGGGGGATTATAAGACAACATCAATTTAACAAGATTGAGTTAGTAAAGTTTACTACCCCAGAGACATCTTATAAGGAGCTTGAGTCTCTACTTCTGGATGCAGAGGAGGTATTGCAACGCCTAGGCCTGCACTACCGTGTGGTAGAGTTGTGTACAGGGGATTTGGGCTTTGCGGCCAGCAAGACATATGACATTGAGGTCTGGCTGCCAGGGCAGGGCGTTTATAAGGAGATCTCATCCTGCAGCAATTTTGAGGCATTTCAGGCCAGGAGGGCAAATATCCGCTTTAAGAGAAAGGGGACAAAGGGTACTGAACTAGTCCATACCCTAAATGGCTCTGGGCTGGCAGTAGGGCGCACAGTAGTGGCCATTTTGGAAAATTATCAACAACCCAATGGAAGTATCCTTATCCCTCCTACACTTCAACCTTATATGGGGGGCATAAAAGAGATTTTTTGATGCAGGGAGGAATACCTCCCTGCAAGGTCTTATTTTTTCGCTGGGTGGCACTTGGCACAAGTTGTTGGGATCTTTGCATACTTTGTAGGATCCTTCTTCTTTAGATCCTTGTGACAACCTGTACAATTCATATGAAAGGCACACTTTAGCCCTGGGGCCTTCCCCTTTGGATAGGTTCTGATACAATAGCTAAGTGAATTTTTCTCAGCAGCGGCTACCTTATGGCACTCAGAGCACTTCTTTACAGGATCACCCTTCTTCCAGACATTCTTTCCTTTGACATAGTTGTGGTGGCACTCTGCACAGGCAATGTTATAGTCTTTAAAGTGTTTCTCATGAGAAAACTTTACTGGGCTCTTCTTTAAGGCACCAAATGCAGGGTCCTTTATCACAATTTCAGCAGGCTCCTTCTGCTGGGCAATAGAGACACCAATGGCCAACACCGCCAGTGCTATTGTAAATACCAAAAATAACCTTAAATAACGCATCTTCATCCATCACCTCCTTTCTTGACTAATATAGAAATATAATCGATATTTGTCAAGACAGAAATTAAACATTTTTGGGTAAATCGGTTGCCCTTTTATGGGCATCAAGTGATGCCTGAAATATGGCCTCACTGAAGGTTGGGTGTGGGTGTATAATCCTTGTTAATTCCTTTGTAGTGCACCCCAATTTTATGGCAAGTGCTGCCTCGGCTATAAGCTCAGTGGCATAGGCAGAGACAATGTGCACACCAAGGATGGTATCTGTTTCCCTATCTACAATAATCTTTATAAATCCCTTTGTTTTACCTATGGTAATGGCCCTTCCACTGGCTATAAGGGGAAATCTGCCTACCTTGATCTTATGACCACTTTTTATGGCCATCTCTTCACTAAGGCCTACACTTGCTACCTCAGGTAAAGTAAATATACATCTAGGGATTGCCTTATAATCAACAGTTGCCTGTTTATCCATGGCATTCTCCGCAGCTACCACACCCTCTGCCAATGCCTTATTTGCCAAAAATGGTGGGCCTGTTACATCACCAATGGCATAGATCCCTTTTATATTTGTCTCCATTTTATGATTTACAATTATTTTATTATTTTCATGGATAATTCTTGCATTTTTTAAACCCAACCCCCTTGTGTAAGGTCTCCTGCCTATAGCAATGAGTACCCTTTCAGCTATTATTTTATCTATGCCCCTGGTCGATTTAAAAGTTACCTCTATGCCTATATCTTTACAGTTTATCTCTTCTATTGTGGTATTTGTTTTGATATCTATCCCACTATCCATTAAGATTTTTTTCATTGTTTGAGAGACCTCCATATCCTCCCCAGGGAGGATATAAGGCAACAACTCAACAATGGTTACCTTTGTTCCAAGTGCATGAAAAATGCAGGCAAACTCTAGCCCTATAGCCCCTGCCCCAATGATAAGGAGGGATGAGGGAATATGTCTTATCTGTAATATATGGTCACTTGTCATTATCCTCTCACCATCTACTCTAATCCCTGAAATTTCAGATGGGATAGAGCCAGTGGCAATTATGCATTTTTTTATATCAAAGAGTTTATCCCCTACCTTTATCTTGAAGGGGGAGATAAAATATGCATCTCCTTTTATAACCTCTATATCATAGCTCTTAAGCAGGTACCTTATCCCCCTCCTCATTTGTCCTAAAACCCTCTCCTTTCTTCTCATTACAGCATCAAAATTAACCCCCTTTTCCTTTACATTTATGCCAAAATCCCCTGCCTCCTTAACATAGTTTAATATCCAAGTACTGGCAATAAGGGACTTTGTCGGAATGCACCCTTTATTTAGGCATGTCCCACCCAGTTCATCCTTTTCTATAATAGCAACCTTTGCACCTAATTGAGCAGCACGAATGGCCGCCGTATATCCACCTGGACCAGAGCCTATTATAAATAGGTCAATCTCTTTCATCTTAAATTTTTATTTTATCTAGGTATCTGTCGGCCAGATAAGAGCTACGCACATAGGGCCCACTTTCTACATGAGTGAATCCAAATTCTAATGCCATCTTTTTATAGTAATCAAATCTATCTGGGTGGATGTACTCCTTCACAGGAAAATGTCTTAGACTTGGGGGTAAATATTGTCCAATACTTAAGAAATCACAATTTACCTCACGAAGGGCCCTAAATACCTCTAAGACCTCTTCTTCCTTTTCACCTAGACCTAACATGAGGCCTGATTTTGTATAAATTTTACTATTTAGTCTTTTTATTGTTTTTAAAATATTCAAAGAACGTAGATAATTTGCTTGACGTACATAGGGGTATAGCCTTGGGACGGTTTCAATATTGTGTCCAACAATATCTGGCCTTGCCTCTATTACCTTTTCAATTGCTTTCCTATTACCCTTAAAATCAGGGATAAGCACCTCAATAGTGATGTTTTTTACTTTATTTCTAATATAAAAGATGGTCTTTACAAATATCTCAGCACCCCCATCTCTTATATCATCCCTTGTAACACTTGTAATCACTACATGCCTTAAATTGAGTCTAAGTGTTGCCTCTGCAACCCGCTCTGGTTCTTTAGGGTCGATTTTTCTTGGCCTTCCCTTTTTCACCCCACAGAATCTACAATTTCTTGTGCAAATATCACCCAGGATGAGGAATGTCGCTACTCCCCTTGAAAAACACTCAGAGATATTGGGGCAACTTGCCTCCTCACAGATTGTATTTAACCTTAAGCCCCTAAGGAGGGCCTTTAACTCATGGCACTTTTCAAAGTCTATCCTTTTATTGAGCCAGGGAGGTCTTTTCACCTTCTAAGGTTCCAATCCAGCCTACTGTATTTATCCTCTTTCAATTTAATTGATAGCTCCCTTTCTTCTGTTGTTAAATCCTGTCTTATCAAGTGTATAGAGAATGTTTCCTCAAAAGACTTCCTGATGATTTCAGAAAGTTCCATAAATGTTATTTTTCTTTCTAAGACATCTTCCAGAGAATACACCTTTTCTTTTAAATTTTCTGGCCTATTTTTTAAAAATGGAAGGAAAGTATCTATCTTTAGGCTCAATGGAATAGAGCCATGTTGGAATATTAAGTCCCTTTTTCTCTTTTGTGCATTACCACCTATTTTTTTACCATCAATGACGATATCATAGTCTTGATATGAGGCAAAGCAAAAATCACTCTTTTTTAATTCAAATCTTTTTATTTCCCTCAAAAAATGAGGTTTAAGCCCCAATTTTCTATAGGCATTCAAAAGGAATGAGCATATCTTTATAAAGGTCTCTTTGACAGGGCCAAATACCTTGATCTCATCCCTAAAGCAGGTTAGGCTATATGACAGTTCATCATGATGAAATATGATCCCTCCACCTGTTATTCTCCTTACAAATAAGACCCCATGTTTTCTACATCTCTCCAAATTTAATGCCTCTTTAGCACTCTGGAAATAGCCCAAAGAGAATGCAGGGGGTCTCCATCCATATAACCTTAGGGTAGGCGGGGTGCGTCCCAGACCATGCATGATCAATATGGCCTCATCTATTGCCATATTTGTGAAAGGGTGACAAAATCCTGAGTGTATAAATCGCCACTGTTTCATATAATTTGGCCTTCCATAACACAATGTCTCTAAAAAATCAATAATTCAAAATCTGCTATTAATTTATGGAAAAGTAGTAAGACCTTTAGGATAAACCAAAGAAGAATAAATCAAAGAGTCTTTTATAGGTGAGCAGTCTTTTGTTCTAGTGTCCTTAGGCGGGTCAAGATATCTGAGGTAACACTTTCTTCTCTTTTA
>JAGGTC010000126.1 GCA_021163945.1 Deltaproteobacteria bacterium
AAAAGAAAAAGCATACAAAACAATTCAAGGGGGCAGTTCAGCAGATAGAACGGGGGTTATATCTGGCTAGGGCTTAGTTTTGTTCTATAATTGTCTCATAAAAATGTATTTATTTAGGTAAATTATCTGTTTAGGTATGGGAGGAGTGGAGAAGAAACCTATACCAAAGACATATAGTGAGCTCCTAGCTGAATACAAGAAAATAAGATCGGTTGTAACCGATGATACCCTATTCATGGCCAAAGCACTATTGTATATAGCCAAACAATTATCAAGGAGGAGGATGCGGAGACCGTCTGAATACAATATATTCGTGAGAGAAAAATTGAAGCAAGGGATGACCCTCAAGCAAGCTATTGAAGAATGGAGAAAGCATAAGAAGGAAACCTAACTTCCCCTTTTTTTCTGTAAGCCTAGCTGGCTGTTGGCTTTCCTAGGGTCTGTTCTAGGGCTTTTATCTCGGCGTCTAGGTCGTCTATTCTCTGGCTGAGCATCTCTATGGTCTCCTGAATATCTCCTATCCTCGCCTCTCTCCTCAATTTGGCCAAGGCCATCCTGCGCTTGAGGGTTTCAAGCTTCTTCTCCTCGATCGGCTTCTTCTCCTCTGGAGCCATCCTAACCCTATCCATCTGGATAGCTATCCTCTCCTCCCAGACCCTTAGCTCGGCTTCTAAGAGCTTCTTTTGATCCTCTAGATCGCTCTGGAGATCCATGAGCTTCTCCATCAAGGCCCTCCTCCTATTCCTAAGCGATTCAAGCCTCCTCTCCAAGGTCTCTGGCGCTGGAGCCCGCTTCTCCTTCTTCAAGGTCTCTATCTCGACTATCTTATCCACCCTGTCTCCCCTGATTCCAAGGCCTAGGAGGGCGGCCCTCAATTCGTCGGCGGTCATCTTATCGTCTCTATACGCCGAGATATACGCCTTCTTCATATCCTCCTTCCAATCCAAGTCATATTCCTCCTCCATGGCCTCCAGCATCAAGACCCTCGCCTCCTCTGGATAGCTGAGCTTCTCCAGCCGCTGATTGGCCTCCTCATAGGTCAAGTATCCCTCCCTATACTTCCTCTTAATAACTGAGGCCACGGCCGAGATATGCTCCCTGAAGATGTTGGCCTTCTCGGCCTTAATTGCGTCGGGTATCCAATCGGGATGAATCCCCTCAGCCCTGAGGAACTCTTCCATCCTCTCTGGAGTCCAGACACCCCACTCCACGCCCCATCTCGCCAAAATCCTTCCTGGAAGCTTGTAGGCTATCTGGACTAGGTTCTCCCTCCATCTCGGGTCTATGTCGGCCTCCCTCAAGAAGGTCTTGACATCCTCCTCGGTCATGGTGGCTCCAGTATAGGGCGACTTAAGCCCCCTCCAAAGCATCTCATAGACCTGAGAAGTGGTGGGTAGGACCCAGTGAGCGGCCCAATAGGATTCAGCCCAAACCCTCTCAAACCCGACCTTCTCCAATAATTCGGCGAACTCATCTGGAAAGCCCACCAATTTGGCCCTAGCAGTCTCTCCAAAGACTGGTGGATAAGCCTCTCGGACGAAGAATCTTATGAGATCGCTGGCCCCTGGAATCCTCCAAGAATGCTTCTTATACGCCTCTATCCACTTGTCGTCCAAGCCGCTCCATGCGCCTATCTGGTTCACATCCTCCTCGGATATGATTCCCCTATGCCACATCCAGAGAGCGTCTTCTAGAGATGGATAGCCTCCACGTATCCTCTCCTTGATCCACTTGACTAGGGCGAAGTCCCAGACTGGGCCAGCCGTGGCCCCCACGACTCCTCCCACGACCGAGCCGACTATGGTGGTGGCTATCGCTGATCCAAATGCTCCTCCCAATCCGAGGTGCTTGAAGGGTATGATTGCTTCAAACGCTATCGTGGCCAGCTCCATGGTCGAGATGCATCCAATAGCCGTCATGAGTAGCTCCGAGATCACCTCCTCAGGCTCCTTCTTCCCTGGCTTGAAGATGCCCATCAAGGCGTCTATGAACGGCTTAAACACGCCCTTAACCCACTCGGCCAGGGCTTGGCCAGCTCCTCCAAGCCTCTCCATCATCGGTCTAATGACCCTGGCTTGGAATAGGGTTGAGAGCGTGTCGGCGGCGCCTGGAAGCGTCTTGGTGAAGAAGTTATATATGCCATCCCATAGCCCTCCAGCGCCCTCGGCCAAGGTCTTAACGAAGTCGCTGAACGGCCTGCCTATCCACTTCTCGAGAGCCTCTGAGACCGCGGTCTGAGCCCCATCGAACGCGCTTACCATGGTATCCTTAGCGTCCTTGATCCTATCCTCGAGGGTCGATCCGATCTCGCCTATCTTCTCCTTGGTCGAGTCTATCCATTTTGGCACGTTTTCCCAGAGCTTGTCGGCGGTCTCCTTAGCCCCCTTGATCCAATCCTTTAGCCAGTCTGGGATGACTCCCCAAACGATGTCGGCCAACTCTCTTAGGGTTCCAACTGGGTCTGTGAAGAAGTCTATTATCAGCTTAACCTCTAGGTCTCCCAGCTTTTTAAGCCATTCGAGTGGAGCCTTGACCCAGTCTGGGATGGCTCTCCAAATCTTCTCCCCCAAGCCTTTAAGCGCCTCGACAGGGTTCGTGAAGAAGTTGTAGATGGCTTCTCCAACCCCCCAATATATCCTCCAGAACCAGTCGAATATGCTTTTAACCCAGCCTGGAAGCTTCTCGTAAACCCACTCCAACCCGCTCTTAACGAATTGAACTGGATCCATGAAGAAGCTCCAAATCTTATCTCCTAGATACTCCCAGAGATTATATATCCACAATAGCCCTTGATGAATCCATGCGGGTAAGATGTCCCAGACCCATCTACATAATGCCTCCCATTCTTTCTCGAGTTGGAGGATGACCTGTTGGATGAACTTGGCTATGTCTCCCACGATCGGGGTTTCCTCAACCCAGCCTGGTATCTCTATGTATGGCAAAGGTCGTCACCTCGAGGTAGAGGTTTTTATCTCCGCTTGATCCTAACCTTCATGGTCTCGACTTTAGTGCCCAATACCTCCTCTATCTTCTTCTTGATCGCCTCGGCCTCCTTCTCCTTACTATACTCGTCTTTCCAGATGAAGACGGTTTGAGGTGGAATCCTATCGCTCCAAAACGTTATGGCTATCTGGGTTCTGGTCACCCCTGGCTCCACGTAGACAGGTATCTCGGCTCGCTTGATGTGTAGCTCGTGCTCCTCCCATTCCTCCTTCTTCTCCTCAGCCACCCTCCATCACCCCTGGCCTCGACTTCTTCAAGTTCTTGAGCATCTTCTCGGCGATTGGTCTAAGGAGTTGGCATGCCTCGCAGTCACAGCCACCATATAAGGCGTAGAAGTATGCGGCCAGGTGTCTCTGAGCCACCTCTGGATCCACGGTTGGCATTATAGCGGTCTTCTTCCTGGATTTTCTAGGCTTTGGATTCTGGCTCATACTCTCACTCTAAAGATCTTGGCTAGAAAGCTTATAAACCTATCTAGGATCATCCACCAAAAGGCGTATTTCTTGGGTAGGGCGCATATCCTCCAGGTGATGGTGTGGTCGTAGCTGGTTCCAGGGCTCCAGCCCCTTATGGTGAGGATGCATGGAGATTCTGGGAGCTCGTAGTATTCGCTCCATTTGATGGTCTCGTTGTCTCCGTGGAGGTATTTGCCGTAGGGTCTGGGGAATATCTGCTCCTCGCCGTAGTAAACGGCGGTATAGACCATTCCACGGCATCCAGCTGGGAAGAAACACGAGACCGATACTATCACCTCCTCCTCTATCTTTATGGTTTGCTCTACTGGCTCGGTTTGAGACGTATTGGCTGGAACGTCTAGATCGACTATGTAGAGGGTCATTACCTTCCCAACTCCCTTTCTGCGGGCTTCTCCCTTATAGCGCTTAGGATTCTGGTTACGCCCTTTATGCGCGCCAGCGTCTTTTTAATCCTTATCCGAGCTAAGGTATCGGATAAGCCTAGGGTTTCTGAGAGGATTTTGAGGATGACGAACCGCTTCTCTAGGTAATCTGTGAGGGATAGGGTCTCGGATTTTATCATGCTTATGAGTTTGCTTATCCGATCTGTTAATCCTATGGTCTCCACGAATTCACGGTATAATGTCTTAACCTTCTCCAGAACATCTGATACGGCTATGGTCTCGGATCTCACTATGCTGGCGAGCTTCACCACCGCATCCGATAATCCCATGCTCTCCACAAGCTCTTTTACCTTAACCCTTAGAGCCGATACCACATCAGATAACGATAGCGATTCAGCTCTGGTAATACTCACAGACTTGACCATAACATCGCTTGTGGCTACGCTCTCAGAGAACTCGGTAACACATTCAGCCGCATACCACGTTCCATGGCTTGGCTCGGGATCGACATATTTCCTGATTATCACGAAGTCAAGATACTTGTTCACGTTATACTTGAACCAGTAGTTGGGCCGCATGGTGGTGTTCCACGAGGATTTAGTCCACTCGCCAGAATACAATTCGCCATAGTCGTCGTCGTAGATGCGGATGCCATAAGTGTCCGAGGACTTGCGGTAGATCTCCACCTTATAGTAGGTGTTCGCGGCGAACGTGGCCACGTCATAAACATATTCAAGGGTGCCAGCAACCCTGTTGCTCACATCCCAATCTCCATCGGTTCCATAATCGGTCACACAAACCCTGTTGCTGTATCCGCTCCCAGTCTCCTCGCCGTCGAAAACCGAGTAGTGCGGACTGCATGAGGTGCTCTCACGCCTCGTCCTAGTCACCACGGCCTCCCCAACGTCGAATACATGCTTCATGACCAAGATTCGGTAATTGCTACCGTCCCCCCACACCTTCAACTCGCCGCTCTCCAAGGTATAGTAGCCCGATATGCCATAGTATCCAGCCCATCCATCATCATCCCACTTGGCGGAGTCCAGAGAGGTTCCGCTGAAATCGTCGAAGAAGATGAAGGTGGCCTCCCCATCTCCCACATAGGTGGCGTCTGACTTCCCATAATAGACGTAGATGGAGACCGTGTCTGGGCTGGCGGGTATGCTGGGAACCTCCACCCAAAATATCGCGTAGTCGCCGTCCACCTTCCTCTCCATCCAGTAGTCGAGTAAGTTTCCATCCAAGTCCGTGAACCTAACATCCCCAAAATCGGTTCTACAGTTGGAGTTCAGGTAAACATGCTCTCCACCATCGGCTCCAGAACCATAGTGAACCACTACACGGATCTGGTAATAAGTAACAGACCCAGCGCTAGAGCCATTTATATCGTGCTTTTTCCTGAATTTCCAGCCCGTAAGCCAAGCCATCTACAACCCCCTTACGTCACCTGAATCTTCCACGTGATCTGCAGAGAATCTCCAGCATCCCAATCTATATTCAAGGCGCTGAAGGTCCGCCTGCAGAGCATGTTTCCGCCAGTCGAGGCGTCGAACACCCCTGACTCGGTTATGGACTCAGACCCCGTGTATCCGCTAAATGTCTTGATAAGCCTAGCCGTATCGTTTGTAACGGTCGTGGTAACCCTGTCCAAGGTATCGGCTAGCTCCCTATGAGTCTCGGTTTCGAGAGCGGTATCGGATGAGGAAGCGGCTGTGGTTCCCGTCCCGATGGCGATATACTTGAATTGGGTTGTTACGGCTCCATTTATGAGTCCCGCTACCTGGGCTTTACCCACGTCTGTGATGACGTTCTTGATATGTCTCCGATCTTTGACGTTTCCGTATTTGTCGAAGACCACTAGTTCCAGCTCTCCCTTTACTTTTATTTTCTCCCTGAAGGGTGATAGGCCGCTTAGGAGTCGTCTTATTTTATTTATGAAGCTTGGCACCTCTTACACCTCCTCGGGTTTTATATGCTTTATGCGTTCTAATATTAGTTTCTCCGCTCTGGCCACAACATTTTTAAGTGATTCATTTCCACGTCTCTTCTCTCTTACCTCAATTATCGGAGCCTTGATCAAGTTACCCTCGTCATCTAGGATCTTGACTCTCTGCCGTATGATTATCTCATTGTCACCGTAAACCACCACCCTCAAGCCACGCTCCACCCGCATCACACATACTCACCGTAGAAGATTAGCATCCTAGCCTCTATCGGCCCACCACTTCCATTATAGATTTTCACCTCTGCAGAAGATAGGAACTCGGTGTTCAACACCAAAAACCCACCAGAGACTTTGTATTTTTGGCTATCC
>JAGGTC010000095.1 GCA_021163945.1 Deltaproteobacteria bacterium
CCACCGCTGTAACAAATGGAGAAGTGACTGAGGAGGGAATGGAAGGTGCACAGTAACCATGGACTCTGACAAGACAGTAACAGCAAACTTCGTCAAGATCTGGACGTTGGAAGTCATAGTAGAACCGACTGGGGCAGGTACAACGCTCCCAGTCCCGCCGGGCACCTACATATACGACGATGGGACTCATCTAACGTTCTCCGCATCCAGCTACGCTGGCTATGAGTTCGATCACTGGGAGCTTGACGGTACCCCGAGCTACGGCTCCTCTCTACCAGTAACGATGTCAGCGAATCACGTGGTGAAAGCCGTCTTCAAACAGCGTACGACGACCACGCCGCCTTCACCGCCAGTAGCAGCCCTAGTTAGCGTTGGTTGTGCGTTACCGGAGGGCTATCCCTACACCATGAAGTACAAGGGAATGATGCAAGACCTAATGTTCAACAGGGACTTACTAAACGAGCTAGCGGGCCTTGCCGGTGCCTTCGAGGACGAGGAAGTGGTATTCCTCGGAGGACCTAAGGTGATGCCGTTCTTCTGGGATCAGTACGATGTGCACTTCGGCGATAGCGATCTCACAGTCAAGGACATGACATTCTTCGCTCACTACGGCTCCAAGGATTATGCAGTAATACTGATCGACTGCGATACTCTAGTGACTAGGGTAGCGGGCATAACTAGGTACGGTACTAGGGCAGGCCTCATGTGGCTCCTGAACTTCCCAGATCAGGCAGAAGGAAAGCATCTCTTAGTAGTAGAGTGGGTCGATAGCAACTGGAACGGCCTAGTTGAGCCAAACGAGCTGAAGGTAGTATACTCCGAGCCATAAACCTTCCTCCAACTTTATTTTTCCTCCTTTTTTAGCTCCTGATGTTCTTTATTCATCTTTAGTAGAAATATACCCTCGATTAGGAGGGCAATAGCTATGATAATGGCTGCTGCTTCTAACAGCCCTTCTCCATTATAGGCACTAGTACTGGTGGGCTTCGCTCCTTCCACAATAATTTCCACTGAGGCACTTGCCTCATTACCAGCTAGATCCACGATCTTTACAACAGGCATATAAATTCCCTGTCTCTCAGCTACGAACTTGAAGTAGGGATCAGTGGTCTCAGCCTCATATTTACCATCTCCATCTATATCCCATCTATAGACCGCTATACCAGTATCGTCGAAGCTCTGTGAAGCATCTAAAACTACTATGTCCCCTAAATCGACCTTACTAGGGCCCATAAGGGAAGCCTTTGGTGGAGTAACGTCAATTGTAAATATAAGGGAAGAATGCCCTATTTTCCCTGAATCGTCCATAGCTATAATCTTCAGCGTAAAGGTACCTTCCCCTAACTCTTCTGGTCTGAGATAAAGCTCGTTATCGCTTATGATGAGGCTAGTCTCATCTAGACCCTTTCTTAGTGAGCATCTCAGATCTAATAGGCTATCGGTATCGTCTGAGGCCATCCATTTCACTTTGAAGGGTCTGTTGAAGTAGCTACTGTTTTGGGGCTCTACTATCCTTACCTGAGGTGGAATAGTGTCATAGACAGCCTTTTTCACGATCACCACTACCTCTCTACTTGTCTCCTTGCCTCTCCCACCAACAGCAGTTATCTTGAGTACGTAGTACCCTGGAGAGAGGGAGCCCACGTACCATTTGATCTCCTTACTACCAACCCAAGGCAAGGTTCCGTTCCAAAGGCTAAACCATTTGCTACCATCTTTCCTCCTGTATTCTGCCCTTACCTTGACATCCTCCTTCACACTATTTTCAACGTAAAAGCTGATCCTGAAGGCTGTGTCCTCTACTGAACCGTTCTTTGGCGAGTATACTCTGAGTTTCGGGGGATTGTGTTCCGGTGAATAGGCCATAGTCTTAGTAACAACCTCATCTTTTTGAGGTCCAATAATTAAGAGTGGACCGCTCACCGCCTCCGCATAGTTTCCAGCTCTATCTCTAGCCGCTACTTTTATGTAGTAACTTCCTTCCTCATACTTCGATGTATTCAGGCTTATACTTCCTATCCCCTCCCTAATAGGTCCTGCTATTAGGCTCCAAGTCTCATTATCCTTGGAAAGGAGAATACTAACCTCTGGGAGTGGATCTAGATTATCATATAGGTTCCAACTAACATCCAATTCACTGCCCTTTAGGACCTTATCCCCCGGCTTAGGGGATATTATCTCAATGGAGGGAGGAGTTCTATCGAGGAAGAACATGGAAGAGGCCTCAGCTACCTGACCATCTACGTTTGCGGCGACATTCACTAGGTAGATCCCATCCCCCATGTTGCTCATGTTCAGCTCGTAGAAGTAGTAGGTGTTCGTATTCCTAGTTTCGACATCGAGGAGCTTCATCACACCGCCCTTTCCCAACCTAAGCCTTACATCGACAGGCTTCGTCTCATTGTATATCACCTTATACTTCACTTGTAGTACGTCTTCGTTCGTGTAAAGCCCAAAGGGAGGGGAAAATATTTGGATAAAGGGATATTCTGGGAGTAAAGTTTTGGTGGTCGATCCCTCAAGTACTAGGACCATATCTTCGAGCGACGCCACCACTTCGAGGAGGCCATCACCATCCAAATCATCTGATGCCAGTAGGGGGGTGGAAGATCCAGCTCTATAGCTCCACTCTAGCCTGAGATCCGGTAAAGCCACTGAGAAAATGTAGCCTAGAGATGTTCCGAACATAGCTTCTTCATTACCGTCACTATCGAAGTCAGCTATGATGGGCCCATCCGTTACCTCGCCAAGGTCGAACGGGCTTACCCTTATCGTACAGTTATTGGTGAATAAGAGGGCTACCTCTCCCGAGGATGTACCTAGGATCGCGATGTTCTCCCGTTCAGCTATCCCAATACCGGAACTTATGGAGGATATCTGAAGTTTACATGTGAGCTGACCATTACCGTCAAGAACTCCTAAGGCTCCCTCCCGTGAAGATGCAATGACTAGCCCATCAACTATAGATATGGATTTGATGGCTCCTCCGAGTTGATATCTCCATAGTTCAACTCCCTTGCTATTCAAGGCTACGAGATAGCCTTCCTCCGTTCCCACAATAACCTCAAGATCTCCATCATTGTTTAAATCTCCGCCAGCTAAAGTCCTACCTCTTAATCTCAGGTCGACACTCCATATCACGCTAAGATCCTCATTTAGTAGGTAAAGCTTGCCCATGTCGGTGGCTATGAACATCTCATCTCTACCATCGTTGTCCACGTCCGTAACAAGTGGGGGGGAGATAGCGAACCCATCTAAGCCCCTCTTCAAGATGCCCCCTTCAGCCAGATATATTAACGCCAGGCTACCTCCTCCCAAATAGAGCCCACATCCTTCATTGGCATTCCCGTACGAGGGTTCCGCTCCTTTGAACGTCAGCGAAATGGGAATTGATGTAGGAATTAGTGCTCCCGTCTCACCTTTGAGTATTAAGGGCCTAGAGTAGGCATCGATGATTATTACATCCTTGTGTCCATCTCCATCCCAATCAGTTATGATGGGATGGCTAGCTAAAGGAGCAACGCTCATGGGGTAGTATATCCACTTAACACGAGGTTTCATTAGCGGACTTCCGGGTAGATCACCTCTTCCAGGTATCCTTCCTGTTCTGCCTGCGTCGTACCTAAATGATAACCAGTCTGGTGATGCTGTAACCGGGGCACTTGATATTAGTAGGAGTAGGATCAACCCTATTAAGGACTTCCTCATCTCGCCTAGTATATAGGTTCAAACCTAAAAGATGGTTTAGGTGAGATGCATCAGACATGTATGCGGACAACGTAGTTATCTTGGCAGGTGGATCAAGTGAAAGGTTCGGGAGTAACAAGCTACTGCATAAGGTGAATGGTAAGGAAATGATAAGGAGAGTGGTCGAAGCGGCATCCCAAGTTGGAAGAAGGGTTGTCCTATCAGTAAGGAATGAAGGACAGGGCGAGATCCTATCGAAGTTGACGGGCATTAACTATATTGTAGATCTAAACTGCAGCGGCCCTATGGGTGCGGTCATATCAGCAGTTCCTAGGTATGGAAGGACGCTCATACTTCCGGGGGATTTACCTTGGGTCGATGCGGAGGTACTAAACGAGTTCATGGAACTTGCCTATAAAATAAGCGACTCAGAGATACACGGGATAATATGGCCTTCCAGTAAGGTACTGGATTCTGTAATAGTCCTCCTCAACTCTTATGAACCAGTATTATACTTGAAAAAAGCTTGTTCCCTGAAGAAGACTAGGATGACGGATCTTCATAGGGCATCTCGGTCCTTAACTCTAATATCTCCTGGCCTCCTTAAAGAAGGATGGAGATTGACGGATACAGATAGGTTAGAGGAATTAAAGCAGGGATTGACCCCACAGCAAAGAAAATGGTTTACAATAAGACAGGAAGCTTTAGGATGTCCCTATAGGTCTGCGATCGATTATCTATCAAAGGGTGATTTGAGAAGGGCTGTTGAGAACTTCGAATTAGAGCTAGCTATGTATAAGGATATAGAGAACCTAAGGGCTCACATTGCGAGGGATATATACAACCTGAGGGGAAGCTAGATGGATGTAGTGATTCCCAAAGGACAGAAATTTAGGCCTGAGGGACCATATGATAGGGTAATCTGTGAGGGAAATGCCTATATCGAGGATTCTATCACCGCTGAGAGCATAGAGTGTAGGGGGGGCTTGGAGATAAAAGGAGATCTCTCTGCCGTTAAGGTCTACGTGAAGAGAGGACTCAAAGCTAGGGCTGTAAGGGTCAGCAGTCTACAGATAGGAAGCTTTCTTACTGCTGGGCTCGTAGAAACCAATAACTTGGAGGTCCACGGGCCTATCAGGGTAAGCAGCTCCTTAAAAGCTATTAGATGTCTTGCAGATGGCTCGATAACAGCGACCTCCATAGATGTAGATGAGTGTATGGTGAGAGGGAGCCTAAGAGCGCTGAGAGGTAATATTGGAAAATTGATTGTGGGCGGAAGCATCGATCTCGAGAAAACCTCCGTAAGAGAGGCGGCCATCAGTGGATCTGCGAGGCTAAAGGACTCTGAAGTTGGTAGCATGAAGGTAGATGGGACTCTGAGATTATTAGGGTCTATTCACTTTTCCTACGTAGAAACAAGCATTGCTGAGATTAAAAACGAGGTAGAAGGAGGTGTTCTTAGAGTTAAAGATGTGCTAAATGTCGAAGGTTCTCTAAGGATCAGGAAGTTAGTATTTGAGGGCGTTGCCAAGGTCAGAGGTCGAGTTTTAGCTGACGAAATTCAGCTACTAGGTAAAGCCAAGGGAGAGTTAACGGGCGGTAAGATGCAGGTAGTAGGAGAAGCCCTATCAATCAAGGGAGAGGATGTTAATGTAACGATGGCTAGAGTGAGGACGGTTAGGGGGAAGAGGGTCAAGATAAGGGACTCAATAGTCAATAATATAGAAGCTGAGGAAGTTGAGATTTCTGGAAGATCTTCTGTGCAGAGCGTCGTAGCCGATAGGGTCTACGTAGTTGAAGGTCGTGTTGAGAAGGTATTTTACAGGGAGAAGATGATAGTATCACCAAAAGCTAAGGTAGTAAAAGCTGTGAAGATAGGAGATCTGCATCATCTATTCAATAAAGAATGAGGAGCTTAGAGCTTCTCTGATATTTCTTTTAGCATGTTGATCGTTTCGTTTAGGGAGTCTATTATTCTATCTATCTTGGCCTTCACTTCCTCTAGATAATCTGCCCTCTTCAGTCCCAGAAGTACCGAAAGCGTGGTATCTAGCTCTCCCTTCTCGAGCTTCTTGTAAGCTTCAAGTACGATCTTACCTGCTTCCGTTTCACCCTTAAGATGCTTCTTTATGGTTGCCTCGGTCCTACCTATGTCATCAGCTATGTCTGAAAGGGTCATCCCAGCCTTGTCTCTAGCTAGCGCCGCAGCAGCCGTGGCAATGCTATCTATCCAGGTCAACCTATCTCTAGGATCTTTTAATTGCTCTAGAAATTTAGGATCAGTTAAGATCTCCACTAGTGAGGAAATTAGGAGGCTATACTCTAGCTTGTGTATCTCCTCCTTGCCTATGGGCTTGAGTGGTATTTCTGGGTAGGCCATACATCTTCACCCCTTATAGATATCTGTCAATACTTAAAAATTTTTCTTGAATAAAATAACTTCATATT
>JAGGTC010000069.1 GCA_021163945.1 Deltaproteobacteria bacterium
ATAACACAAAGAAATCGTAAAAATAACACAAAATACACAATCCACATACAGACCTTGCCCAACATTTGTTATGCTTTTTGTTTTCTTAATGGAATCTTCACATACTTCAATGATCAGGATATGCCCTTCCCAGGAAAGCCTGCTTTCTAACATCTGAGATATACCTTGCCTAAGATAGCCAAGGTCTTCCCCAGAATAGATTTTAAATGGCAAAATAGCCAGTTTTATAGGTGATTTCGAAAGGGAAATACTTGGGAAAATAAAAATGAATGCAATTAATAAGATACTCAATAACGTCTCTTGGCCCCTTTTTGACATAACTGTAGGATAGCATACGTCTATCTTGATGTCTAGTGTCACTTTTTGTTGACAATATTATAAAAAATTCCTTGATATATGTCTTTTTTTTGTTGGCACATCTCTTGAATTAGATAGAGGTGCCATGTGTGGGTTTTAATGATGCCTCTCCCCAGAAAAAGTATAAAGCCCATACGTGGCACTTTTAATCCAGACAAATTTGTGTTAAGATAATGAAGTTTGTAATGCGCAGAAAGGGCCTCTTGGTCATCATTGGCTTGTGTATCTGTGTAGTCCTTATAGTTGCATTCTTCTTTGGTCTGTATTCTGCAAGGGAGCTAAAGAAGATTGTAAGTGAGCAGTTTAATGGACAGCAACTCATTTTGGCCCGTCAGGTAGCGCATGAGATAGAGAATAGCCTAAATTATGCTATGCAGGAATTGGTATCTATTAGATACATTGTTCAACATGGTATGCCTATTTCTAAGGCATTGTTAGAGGGTGTCTATGAACGTGTAAGAGGAAAGGGCATAGATAGTGTGGGGATAGTAGATATAAATGGTAAGACCTTGATAAGTGCAGGAAGAGATTTAATCAAGGATCTTTCCTCTGTATTTCAGAAAAAAGGACTAACTGGTCCCTTTTTGCATTTTTTAACAAAGAAAAAACAAATTTTGGTTTTGGCCTGCCCTTTAACTGAAGATAAAGTAGCAGTCTTTTTGGTAGATGTCTACAAATTTGTAAAGGGCCATGTAGATAAGATTCGTTCTGGCAAGACGGGCTATGCGTGGGTAATTGACCAAAATGGGTATTTTATCTTTCACCCTATCAAGAAATTTATAGGAAAGGATGCATTTAAGGCAAGGCATGAGGAGGCCCCATATTTTTCCTTTAAAGAGATAAATATATTACAAAAGAAGATGCTAAATGGGGAAGAGGGTACAGGAGAATATGCCTCCCTATGGCATGGGGAGACGAAAAAATATTTTAATAAACTTATAGCCTATACGCCTGTACACCTACCTTATACATCAACTATATGGTCTGTAGCTGTTTGTGCCCCAGAACAGGAGGTAGATGCTGTTATCCATAGGGCCTACCTTAGGCACTTCTTTTTGCAGGGTGCAGTAATCTTTGCATTATTGTTAATAGGTCTTTTCTTGCTTATCTCTGAGAGGAGATTTAGTGATCTATTAAAAGAAGAGGTGGCCAGAAAAACAGAAATTCTGAAAAAATCAGAAAAAAGGCGCAGACTCCTTATAGAGGGGGCAGATGACTTGATCTTTACCTTAGATTTAAATGGAAGGCTTATCTCTGCAAATAAGGCGACTTTAAGCTTTTTCTCAAAAGACAAGGAGATCTTGGGTATGGATTTTGGGGTGCTTTTTCATTGGTCAGAACAGCAGAGTAAAAGGATTCTAGAACAACTCTCCCGTGGGCAAACTGTAAATATGGAACATACAATTGAGGTAAATAGTCAAAAATATTGGTTAAATACAAAGTTTATGCCCCTTAATCTAGGAGATATTAAAGAGATCTTGTGTATTGCTAGGGATATCACAGAGATTAAACAGGCAGAGGAACAATTGGTAAATGCTGAAAAATTGGCCTCCATAGGCACATTGGCTGCAGGGGTTGCCCATGAAATCAATAATCCACTGGGCATCATTATTGGTTTTTGTAATCTACTTATGGAAAATACACCCAAGGAATCACAGTCATATAAAGACCTTAAGACCATAGAAAAACATGCCTTACACTGTAAAAATATTGTAGAAAACCTACTAAATTTTGCACGGGCAAAGGGTGATGGGTATAAAATAGCAGATGTAAATAAAAGTTTGGAGGGGCTTTTAAACATTGTCAAACATACATTAGAGGTAAATAATATTGAAATTCACACAGACTTTGCCAAAAATTTACCCCTAGTAAGGGGGGATGAACAAGAACTGCAACAGGTATTTTTGAACCTTATTACAAATGCTATGGATGCCATGGACAGCAAAGGGAGGCTTTTTATTAGTACAAAGTTTAATCCAGATACAAGGTGTGTAGAGATATCCTTTCAGGATACAGGTTGTGGTATTAGAGAGGAATTAATAGAGAGGATTTTTGACCCATTTTTTACTACCAAAGAAAAAGGGACAGGCCTTGGCCTTTCCATTAGCTATGGGGTTATAAAAAAATATGGTGGGACAATTATTTGTAAAAATCAAAAGAAAGGGGCAACATTTATTATTACTCTACCCATAGCTGAGAAATAAAGGAGATGTTAGGTAAAATCTTGGCCATAGATGATGAGATAGACATGCTTTCCTTGCTAAAAAGGATTATTGAGGGCAAGACAGATTATGAGGTAACAGTTACCCCTGAACCAAAGAGGGCGATAAGGCTTATTCAAGATACCTACTTTGATCTAGTGCTTTTAGATTTGAAGATGCCTGGCATGAGTGGGATGGAGGTGCTAAGGAAGATAAAGGAAATAGAGCCTGATACTGCTGTAATTATCATTACTGCCTATGGAACAATAGAATCTGCTGTAGAGGCCATGAAGATTGGGGCTATTGATTTTATTACAAAGCCATTTAAACCAGAGCAGATTCTTCTTACTATCCAAAGGACCATGGATCTACAAAAGTTAAAGAGGGAAAATAAGGCACTAAAAGAGGAATTGGCCAAGGAAAAGGAGGCCGACTTTATTATAGGAAAAAGCAAGGTTATGCAATCCATTTACAGATACATCCTCCAGGTGGCAAAGACATCAGCTACAGTAGTTATTAGTGGGGAAAGTGGTACTGGTAAAGAGCTTGTAGCCAGGGCCTTGCACCACCATAGTCTGCGCAGCAGTAAACCATTTGTCCCTGTAAACTGTAGTGCCATCCCTGAAACCTTGATTGAGAGTGAGTTCTTTGGACACGTAAGAGGTGCCTTTTCTGGGGCAATTAGGGATAAAATCGGACTAGTAGAAGAGGCCAATGGTGGGACACTCTTTCTGGATGAGGTAAGTGATTTAAACCTACTTATGCAGACAAAACTTTTGCGTTTTTTACAAGATGGTGAATTTCGCCCCGTTGGTAGCACAAAGAATAAGAGGGCAGACATACGCATCATTGCCGCCACAAATAGGGATTTGTTAGAACTGGTAAAACAGGGAAGATTTAGAGAAGACCTGTATTATCGACTTAATGTGATTAGTATCCACTTACCTCCATTAAGAGACAGGAGAGAAGACATCCCTATTTTGGCGCACTATTTTCTGGAAAAGTATGCAAAAGCAAATAAAAAGTCTGTTAAGGGATTTTCACAAGCTGCTATGTCAAAATTAATAACAAGAGATTGGTCGGGCAATATAAGGGAGTTACAAAATGTGATTGAGAGGGCAGTGATTATCTGTCAGGGAGAATACATCCAGGCATCAGAGATTGACCCCTTGACCTCTTTACAATCTGAGAGTTCTAAAGAGATATGGGATATCCCCCTCAAAAAGGCCAAACGCCGAATATTGGTAGATTTCTATCATCAATATTTAACCTATGTCCTAAGGCAATGTAAAGGCAATGTCTCTGAGGCCGCAAAGATATGTGGTGTGAAGAGGCAGTATCTTCACCGTCTAATGAAGATTGCCAATCTTAAATCTTCCTCATTTCGCGAGTAAGCTATCAAGGAATTATTCAGTGATATCATCTGGGTGGCGTTCCTCTGGATAGATGTCTATCAATTCTGCCATATGTTCTATGGCCTCCAATAGCTCGTCCCAGCTAGGGTTCACATTTTTTAAAATCCCCATGGTTACGAGCAATCTTGTAGCCTGACTATAAAATTCCTTGATCTGTTTTTCCTCTTGAGGGTTAATCATCCTTTACTCCTTATAATAACCTTCCTATTAACCTTGTAAAATCAACCAGTCTACAGGCATATGCCCACTCATTGTCATACCAGGATAGGACCTTAACAACCCTTTTTTGCAATACCATGGTTGAAACTGCATCTACAATGGCAGAGTGTGAATTTCCTATTATGTCGCTAGAGACTATTCTATCATCGGTTACTTCAAGTATACCCTTCATCCTTTCTTTTGAATATATCCTTAGGGTATTGTTTATCTCCTCTGTTGTTACCTCCCTTCTAAGAGTGGCTACAATATCAGTTACAGAACCACAGATTATAGGTACCCTCATGGCCAGACCTGCCATCTTCCCTTTTAGCTCTGGCAAAACTTGTTCAGTGGCTATAGTTGCCCCAGTAGTAGTAGGGATGATTGAAACAGCAGCTGCCCTTGCCCGACGAAGCCTTTTGCCAAAGGAGTCAACAAGGGCCTGCCCTGCGGTATAGGCGTGGATAGCAGTTATAATTAAGCCTTCAATACCAAATGAATCATTTAGCACCTTAGCTACAGGCGCTAGAGAATTTGTAGTACAGGAGGCCAAAGAGATGATGTTGTGTTTTTCTGGATTGTAGACATCTTCATTTACCCCCAATACAACAGTTGCATCGGCATTTTTAGAAGGGGCACTGATAATTACCTTTTTTGCCCCTGCCTTAAGGTGCCTTTCTGCTGCCTCTTTGTCTGTAAAACGGCCTGTACATTCAACTACTACATCGATATCCAACCTTTTCCATGGCAGGGCTTCAGGGTCCCTTTCCCTTGTAATAGTGATGTTTTTCCCATCCACAATTAGAGAGTTATTATCATAGCTAACACTACCCTTGTATTTGCGATAAACAGAATCATACTTAAATAGATAGGCTGCCGTCTCAGGGGTTGCCATAAGGTCATTTATAACAACCACCTCTATATCCTTGTATTCCATTGCCCTCCTTAAAAAACAACGTCCAATCCTACCAAATCCGTTTATAGCTACCTTTATACCCATGGCCCTCCTTATACTGCATAGTTAAGCAAAATTTATACCAGCCCTTTACAATCTTTCAGGAAACTTTTTCCTAAAGGCCTGAGCAACAATGCTGGCTGCCCATTCTGGTCTGATATAATCACAGTTGATTACTATATCAAATTCATATGGTGAGGCATCTTTTTTACCATAGATCGTTTTAAAAAAATCCCTCTGTTCCTTATCTATTTCATTTAATTTTTTGTCCACTTCTTCCTCTGCTACATTCAATATCTTTGCTATTCGTTTTATCCGATAATTCCTTGAACTAATAAATCTCACAGCTAACACCCTTTCCCTTGGTAATATCAAATGCGTACCCCTGCCTACAAAGATTGTTCGCCCCAGATGGGCAATAGATAAGATTATATCTACCAGGCGCCTTGCATAATCACTCAGCATAAATGATTTTTCACCAAAAAGCATTGCTAAAAGGTTCTCTCTCCTTCCAGGAAAACGCTCATCAAATATGGCAACTGTCCTGGCACTAACTTTTGCATCCTTGGCTATATACTCCAAAATTTGTCTATCTATGACTTTATAGCCAATCTGTTCTGCCAAGATGTCTGCTATCTCAACAGCACCAACACCTATCTTGCGTGAAAAGCAAATAGTAGGTGGTATCTCTTCTTCAACTTTCTTTTTTACCTCTTTGGGCCGGCCAAGCTCCCATTCACGGATTTGCTGTTCTACAAGCTCAGCAATGTCTGGCCTTTTCTTTACATACATACCTGGGAAATATTCCATGCCCCCTATAATTATAGACATAATAACCTCCCATCATCTACCATATAATAAAGCAAAATTTATACCAGCTAGGCCTTATGTTAAAGGCATGATAATTGCACTTTGCCATTAAGGAGGTGGATTATGAGGATAGGAGAGATAATGACTGACAAGGTAGAGTATATAGAAAATGAGGCAAAAATTTATGAGGCTATAA
>JAGGTC010000053.1 GCA_021163945.1 Deltaproteobacteria bacterium
GCATTAATAGTATTATTGCAAAGCCTTAAGTGGTATTTTATAAATTGTTAAAATGAGGATCATAAAAAAGATAGAGATAGAAGGCCAAGAGGCAATAGCCCTTTTTGATACAGGTGCCCTCCATACCTATGTTGTAAGATCCTTGTTAAAAGATGTCCCCCTACGCCGGGTATTAGAGCCTTATAGGGTGGCATTGGGTGGGAAGAGGATGGAACCCTTGATTTATCAGGCCTTAAGAGGAGGGAATTCACAGAGTTTTGATTAAGGTTTGCTTATGATCGTTAACCTCACCCTTGCAGTGCCCTTTTCAATCATGTCAATCTTTTTTGCCGCTGCATAAGAAAGGTCAATAATCCTCCCTTTTACAAATGGCCCTCTATCATTTATCCTGACAATTACACTCTTTCCATTTTCCAAGTTTAATACCCTAACATAGGTATTAAGTGGGAGGCTGTTGTGGGCAGCCGTAAAATCATCCCCTGTATAGATCTCCCCACTGGCTGTGCGCCTCCCATAGAATCCAGGCCCATACCATGAGGCAATACCCTCCATCTTAGGCCCTTTAGGGATTGGATAAGTAAGGATATTGTAAGTAATTTTCCCAGTAATCTCTGCCGTCTTAATCCCTACCTTTACAGGGAGGGTAGCTACCTTGACAATTGTACAGCTAGAAAATAAAAAGATGGACAAGTACAAGATATATCTCATATCTATGAAATTAAGAGGAAGACAATTTTTTGTCAAGAAATATACCTTGCCATTTCTCTTTATTATCATTATCTTGCTTCAAAGGGCAGGCAATTGTAAATCTTACGGTGATGCAATAATTGTAGGGACAATTGGTGAGCCTAGCAATCTTATCCCAATCCTTGCATCTGATAGTGCCTCTCACGAAATTGCTGGCCTTGTCTATAATGGTCTCATAAAATATGACAAGGACTTAAATGTTGCCCCTGATCTGGCAAGTTCATGGGAGGTCTCAAAGGATGGCTGCACCATCACATTCCATCTGAGAAAGGGTGTAAGGTGGCATGATGGATATCCCCTTACGGCAAAAGATGTATTATTTACTTATAAAATCATGGTAGACCCCTCAACCCCTACCCCTTATAGTGGTGATTTTTTAGAGGTAGATAAGGCAGAGGTAGTAGATGACTATACATTTAGGGTACATTATAGGAGGCCATTTGCCCCAGGGCTCTCTAGTTGGGGTATCTCCATCCTCCCAGAGCACCTGCTATCAGGTAGGGATATTACAAAGAGCCCCCTCATCCGACACCCTATAGGCACTGGCCCTTACAGGTTTAAGGAGTGGGTAAGTGGACAAAAGGTGATCCTAGAATACAATCCGGACTATTTTGAGGGCCGTCCATATATAAATTGGTATATCTCACGGGTCATCCCAGATATGGCCACTATGTTTTTGGAACTAAAGGCGGGTGGCATTGACTATATGGGGCTTACCCCTGTGCAATATAGGAGGCAGACAAATACAGATTGGTTTAAAAAAAACTTTAACAAATATAGATACTTGGCAGCAAGCTATACATACTTAGGATACAATCTAAAATGTCCACTATTTAAGGACAAGAGGGTAAGGCAGGCCATCTCTTATGCCATCAACAAAGAGGAGATCATAGATGGTGTATTGTTAGGTCTGGGCACTATAGCAACTGGCCCTTATAAACCCGATATGTGGGCATACAACCCAAATGTAAAGAGATATCCATACAACCCAAAGAAGGCAAAGAAATTGCTTATGGAGGCAGGCTTTAAAGATAGTGATGGTGATGGTATCTTAGATAAGGATGGGCGCCCATTTGTCTTTACCATTATTACAAATCAAGGAAATTTAAATCGCCTCAACACAGCCCAGATTATCCAATACAGACTCTCTAAAATAGGGATCAAGGTAAAGATTAGGATAATAGAGTGGGCATCATTTATTAAGGAATTTATTGACAAAAGGCGATTTGAGGCTACTATTTTGGGCTGGACAATCCCCCCAGAACCTGATTTATATGATGTCTGGCACTCTAGCAAAACCTCTCCAGGTGGTTTAAACTTTATCAGCTACAAAAATCCTGAGGTAGATAGACTGATTGAAGAGGCAAGGCATACATTTGATATAGAAAAGAGAAGGGAGTGTTACTTCCGCATCCAGGAGATCCTGGCAGATGAGCAGCCTTATACATTTCTCTACATCCCAGAGGCCCTACCCATTGTCCATGCAAGGTTTAAGGGGATTGAGCCAGCACCTGCAGGCATCTCTTATAATTTTATAAAGTGGTATGTGCCTAAAAGGCTCCAGCATTATACAATATTACCATAATTGGAGGGAAAAATGGGGATAAGAATTGGAGTCAATGGGTTTGGTAGGATAGGGAGGTATTTATTTAGGGTCGTACACGAAAAAAGGCCAGATCTAGAGATAGTGGCAGTAAATGCAAGGGCAGGTGTGGAGGTATTGGCACACCTTCTAAAGTACGACTCTGTGCATGGAAGGTTTCCAGGTAAGGTAGAGGTAGATGGGGATAAGATGATTATAGATGGAAGGGAGGTAATTGTTACCAACATCACAGATGACCTCTCTAAGCTTCCTTGGGGGGAACTAGATATAGATATAGTCCTTGAGACTACTGGGAAATTTAGGGATAAGGAGAGTAATCTAAAACACTTAGAGGCTGGGGCAAAGAAGGTGATTATTGGCGCCCCAGGAAAGGGAGTAGATGCAACCATTGTAATGGGGGTAAATGAAAATATATACAATCCTAAAGAACATCACATTATCTCAAATGCTTCCTGTAGTACAAATTGCCTGGCCCCAGTTGTAAAGGTAATCCATGAAAATTTTAATATAAAAAAGGGTATAATGACCACTGTCCACTCATATACTATGGGGCAACGCCTATTGGATGGTTCTCATAAGGACTTGCGCAGGGCAAGGGCAGCAGCGGTATCCATTGTACCCACCACTACAGGGGCAGCTATTGCCGTGACCAAGGTCATCCCAGAGTTAGAGGGAAAACTAGATGGGATTGCCATCCGTGTACCTACCCCTGATAGCTCTATTACGGACTTTGTAGCAGAGGTAGAGAAAAAGACCAGTGTTAAAGAGGTCAACAATGCATTTAAAAGGGCCTCAGAGGGCGAGCTAAAAGGGATCATTGGTTATAGTGAAGAGCCCCTAGTCTCTGTGGACTATATTGGAAGCCCTTATTCAGCTATCCTAGATAGCCTTTTGACCAGGGTAATGGATGGAAATTTGGTAAAAGTATTTGCTTGGTATGACAATGAGGCAGGGTTTGCACATAGGATGATTGAATTAGCCCTACATATAGGAAAATATCTATAAGGAGAAAGGAGATGATTTACATAAATGAGATTGATATCAAAGGTAAGAGGCTACTTATCAGAGTGGATTGTAATGTACCACTAGATAGAAACTTAAACATTACAGACGATACAAGAATTCGTAGAATTTTGCCTACTATAAATCATGCCTTAGATGAAAATGCAGCAGTTATCCTCTGCTCCCACTTGGGCAGGCCCAAGGGCAAGGTAGTACCTGAGATGAGCCTGGCACCTGTAGCCAGGCGCCTCTCCCGACTCCTGCAAAAGGAGGTAAAGCTTGCACCAGATGTGGTGGGTGATAAGGTAAAGAAGATGATTGATGCCATGAAACCTGGTGATATATTACTTTTGGAAAATTTGCGTTTCCACCCAGGGGAGACAAAGAATGACCCAGAATTCGCAAAGGAGTTGGCCAAATTGGCAGATGTATATATAAATGATGCCTTTGCGGTAGCCCATCGTGCCCATGCATCAGTGGTTGGTGTACCTGAATATATGCCCATTTGTGCTGCTGGTTTCCTCATGAAGGATGAGATTACATACTTCCATCAGGCCCTAGAGGACCCTGCCCGCCCCTTGGTAGCAATAATTGGGGGGAGGAAGGTATCAGATAAACTGGATGCCCTGGAAAATCTTTTGAATAAGGTAGATAAGATAATCATCGGTGGGGCAATGGCCAATACATTCCTTAAGGCCATAAAATACGAGGTAGGAAACTCATTTGTTGAAGAAAATCTTTTGAATACAGCAAGGAGATTGGTGAAGAAGGCAAGAAAAAATGGTATAAAGATCTATTTACCTGTAGACTGTGTAGTTGCAGATAGGATAGCACCAGATGCAGAGACAAAGGTCACTACTATCCAGGAGGTGCCAAAGAATTGGTACATCCTAGACATTGGCCCAGCTACTACAACTGTATTTGCAGAGGCACTGCAGAATGCAAAGACAATTATTTGGAATGGGCCAATGGGTGTATTTGAGATGGATGCATTTAGTCGTGGTACATTGAGCATGGTACATCATGTTACAAATACATATGCCCTAACTATTGTAGGTGGAGGGGATACAGATGTGGCCATTCAGAGGGCTGGGGGATGGGAGAAGTTCTCCTATATCTCTACAGGGGGTGGTGCATTTGTGGAACTACTAGAGGGGAAGAAATTGCCAGGTATAGCAGCACTGGAAAAGTGTGAGAGGAGGATGAAAAATGCCTAGGAGGCCACTTATTGCTGGAAATTGGAAGATGTATAAGACTATTTCAGAAGCCACCTCATTTGTGGAGGAGATAATCCCTGATTGTCCAAAAGGGGTAGAGGTGGCCATTGCCCCCCCATTTACTGCCCTTTATGCAGTAAGTGAAAGGATTAAAGGTAGTTTACTAAAGCTTGCAGCACAGGATGTATTTTGGGAGGATGAGGGTGCCTATACTGGAGAGATCTCACCTATTATGTTGAAGGATATAGGGTGTGATTATGTCATTATAGGACACTCTGAGAGGCGAAGTTATTTTTTTGAAGATAATGAGGCAGTTAAAAAAAAGGTATCAGCCGCAATAAGGGTGGGACTAGTCCCTATCTTGTGTGTAGGGGAAAGGGTTGAACAGAGGAAAGGGGGCAAGACATTTGAGGTAGTCAAAGAACAGATGCTTTCAGCCCTAAATGGCATCTCTTTCACAGATAAAGTGGTGATTGCCTATGAGCCTGTTTGGGCCATTGGCACAGGGCTGACTGCTACCCCAGAACAGGCACAGGAGGTCCATGGTTATCTAAGGCAGCTTTTGCGTGAGGAATTTGGCAAGGAATTTTCAGAAAGTGTGAGGATCCTTTATGGAGGTAGTGTCAAACCTGAAAATATCTCTGGCCTTATGGAGAAGGAGGACATAGACGGTGCCCTGGTAGGGGGGGCAAGCCTAAAGGCAAGTACATTTTTAAAGATTGTTAATTATGGGAGGATTTGATGTTTAGTCTAGTATTGATATTACATATAGTGATATGCATCATGCTTATCTTTGTAATCCTTCTCCAGCGCGGGAGGGGTGCAGAGATGGGGGCAGCATTTGGTGGTGCAAGCCAAACACTTTTTGGTGCAGCTGGGCCAACTACCTTTTTAAATAAGCTTACAACCTTTTTGGCTATATTGTTTATGATTACATCTTTGGGACTGGCCTATCTCTCCGGTCATCAGAGGGAAAAATCTATTGTCAATAAACACGCTGTAACCATACCCCAAAAACAGATCCCTGCAGAAAAGGCACCTGTCAAGAGCCCCAAATAGTTTAATTTGACAAAAAATACCATATATATTATTAAAAATGGGGAATGTATGATGAAATAAAACAGAGGTCATTGGTAGAAAAGACAAATAATCTCTTAACCTTTATCAAGGAACATCCAAGCATCCCATTTGGTGAGGCAAAAAAGATCATTGATTCTCTAAGAGAGGTCATAAACTATCACGACTGGCGGTATTATGTAATAAATGACCCAGTCATCTCTGATTATGAATACGATAGACTATTTAAATATTTAAGAAAAATCGAAGAGAAATACCCCCAGCTTATTACCCCAGATTCCCCCACACAAAGGGTAGCAAGCAGTCTGACCAAGGAATTCCCTGAGGTCCCTCACCTTACAAAGATGCTCTCTTTAGACAATGGATACACCTCAGAGGAGATTAGGGACTTTCACCGTCGGGTTACTCAGGGCCTAAATACCTCCAATATTACCTATGTGTGTGAACCAAAGTTTGATGGTGCTGGCATTGCCCTTGTCTATGA
>JAGGTC010000110.1 GCA_021163945.1 Deltaproteobacteria bacterium
ACCCTGTCTAAATTTAAACTGGTAGCTTAAATCTCAAAAACTCGCAACGCTAGAGGTTATAAAACCAAGAGGTTATTGACCTACACATGGAAACGGAAAAAAACAATGTCACCATCGTGAATAACGTAGTCTTTACCTTCCAGGTGAAGGGCGGCCATTTCTCGGACTTTTGAAATTGAACCATATTTTTGGTAATCGTTAAAATGTACAACTTCAGCACGGATGAATCCACGTTCCATATCAGTGTGTACAACACCGGCGGCTTTCTGTGCGGTCGTTCCCTGGCGAATAGTCCATGCCCGTACTTCATTGGTGCCAATGGTGAAAAACGAAATCAATCCTAACAGAGCGTAAGATTCGCGAATTAGTTTTTCTACTGCTACTTCCTTGATTCCCAAGTCCTGACGGAATATCGCCGCATCTGCCGCCTCTAGTTGAGAAATCTCCATTTCAATTTCAGCAGAGAGAGCAGCAATTCTAGTACGAGGACGGTTAGCATAGGATTGTAAAATCTGCAGTCGTTGTTCCTCTTGACCAATGTGCTCTTCTCCGATATTTAAAACAATAAGTAAGGGTTTAGCACTCAAGAACTGATAGCCACGAATTAGTTTGTTTTCCTCTTCGGTTAATTCTAATTCACGAAGGGGTTTTTCATTTTCCACAAAGCCTCGACATTTTTCGAGAACCAACAACTCTTTCTCATCTTTTGCGTCTTTACGTTTTGCTATTTCCTTTTGTAAACGGTTGATGCGAGTTTCCAGAATAGCCAAATCGGACAGCAAAAGCTCTGTTTCCACAATCTGAACGTCCTGTTGAGGATTGATCTTTCCTTCTGGATGGGGGACTCTATCGTTGGCAAAATCTCTTACTACTAATAACAACGCTTCGCAGTTGCGCAACTGGTTAAGAAGTTCATCAAGAATTGTTACCGATCGAGTAGCCCCCTTTGCTATTCCTACTACATCAACATACTCGACAATAGTTTGAATTTTTTTGTGTTCCGGATAGCTTTGATGAATAAAATCCAACCGGGCATCAGGTACCTTTACCGTCCCCAAGTGTGATTGCCGTCCCCCGGAAAAACTGCTGGTTTCTACCTGAGAGCCTGTGAGTACATTGAATAATGTCGTCTTGCCTGACAAAGGCAATCCGATAACACCAATTCGCATAATCTTCCTCCCAAGGTTAGATTAAATTCCTGACGGGGAATGGCTAAATAATCATTGAATTATTTGTGATTTGTTGCCAGCTCCTCAAGAGTTTCAATGATTGCTGCAGCCAGCAGTGGGATCATTATCTCATGATGGCCAGTAAAATTGTAGCCTTTGCCTCCGGCCATAGTAGGACGTTGCACTACATTAACTCGGGGTCGATAGTGGGGTAACATGTCGAAGTTAGCGGTGTAAAAGTGAGTGACTTCATAGCCAAGATTACGAGCAACAGTTAATGCTTTGAGGAAAACTTCAGGTAATATTACACATGAGCCTACGTTAGCTACTATTCCACCGTGGTTGGAATCTGTAGAGTCGGGTAAATCCGTAGAGATTTTACCGCCAAGTTGAGTTACGATCTGAGCTAAGATGCGAAAATCACGTAAGCTAAGTTCCCCGATAGCGGCTCCGTCAGCATTGGGATGCTGATGCATGATATCTGTGCCCAGTCCCACGTGCACTGTTACCGGAAGATTTAATTGATAACCTTTAGCCAAAAGACTGAGATGGCAATAGGGTGGTAAATCTTGAGAAATACGTTGTCCTAACGCTTCGCCGTAACCCAGGTTTTTTTTTCTAGCCAGAGAGATGGTTTCGTTAATAATTTCGGCAGTTTCTTTTACCATGCCAAACGATCCGTTTTGTAAGTTGGCAGTAACATCTTCCGACGTCTGTCCCCAGTATGCCAATTCGACATCATGAATAGCACCAGCACCATTTGTGGCCAAAGCTGTGATGACACCTTTTTCCATTAAATCGATAATAATAGGATTTAAGCCACATTTAATGGGATGCGCTCCCATCATCCAGATAAATGGTTTGTTTTGTCGATGAGCCTTCACTACATGGGTAACAAATTCATGAAATTGTGCTCCAACAAGAATCTTGGGTAGGGAATTCCAAAACTGTTTGAAAGACATGCCGTGGTGATAAGTAATAGCAAAATCAGAAACGTTTACCTTGCTAACTCGATTTTTGATCGAGATGGACTTCACTTTGTTAATTTCGATCTCGTGATATTTGGACATATTGCGTACCAAAGATTATTTTTACTTTAGTCATTTACTACTCCCTTGTAATCGGTCAATTCAGCGACGATTGACCCGATCACAATTTCGCTTTTCATCAATACTGGCATTCGACGACGATCGTCAGTTAGCCAGACCTTTAGGCTTCCTTTTTGCTGGAAAATACCAGTGCTTTTAAGGATGGGTTTCACTACGATGCAATCAAAAACGCCTGCTGGCACTTTGACCCGCTCTCGTCGTAATACCTTGACCTCCAAAGGATAGATTTTGCCACTCGCATAGTTATCTACAGCAATTGATGTTCCTACAATTAAATCCTGGGTACGAACGTAATACAACGCGGAAAGTACATCCTGAACAAAAGGTGGAGCTTGGACAGTGTCTTTGCGGGTGATTACAAGATTGCGCTTCTGATCGTAGATTTCTATTACATCAGCTTTAAACTTACCTTCCCGCAGATGTTTTTCAAAACGCCAGCTAAAAATGCCTTCAATGTCAATAAAAGATTCTGCCCGATCTCGGACCTTGTAAAAGGTAGAGAAAAAACTATTGGATTCCGCACGAGACACTACACGATAGACTTTTCGATTTTGCACCCTGGTAATTTCTGGAATTTCCATCACTGCAGTACCCGCATGCAGCGGTCCCCAGCGGATTAAAAAAGTCAATTTTTCACCCACTCGAAAGGATGAATTGGGAATTCGGCGAGGGTAATATATTGTTTTTTCCAGGGTAGCTGTATCATTTAATCCTAAATTTGCATCTACTGCTTTGGAACTATCACTTACAACTACCTTATTGTTCCCGTTCGATGCGAATGGGGATAAAGTCTGTCCCTGACTGAGGGGAGTCCATAAGAAAGATAAGATTTGAACCGTCACAACTGTCCATAAAGTTAAGATTATTTGTTTCACCTTGATCTGTACTCCCTAAGTTAAGTTACAATACCTCTAATATTTATTTCGGCCATTTTTAGCACATCTTTAACACTTATTTTGTCCATACAATTATAGTGGGGACAGCGCGAAGGATTGCATTTTTGACATTCCCCTACTGGAGGCATAACAACCGATGTCGGTTTTCCATAAGGGCCCCAACGGTCCGGGTGACAAGGTCGAATGGGACAATACAGGCCAATTACCTCCGTACCCATTGCCACTGCCAAATGTAGCGGGCCCGTACTATTTGCGATCAAAAGGTTCGCACGTCGCAGCAGTGCCCCCAACTCCTTTAATGACAACTGGCCGTCAAGCCGAAGAATAGGCGCTTTTGTTAAACGAAAAAATTCATCGATAAGCTTTTTTTCTGAATGAACCCCAGTTACCACAACCCGGACCTTATGCTGGTAAAATAACTCATCAGCTAACTGAGCAAATTTTTGCACCGGCCAGTTCAGAGCCGAACCACCACTGCCAGGGTGTAAAATTACCAGCGGCTGATTGGGATCCACTCCCTGATTAGCCAGAAGCGCTTCGATCCTTTCTTCGGCCTCAAGAGGGATGGTAAATAAAAACTTTACCTCCGGTTTTTCAATTCCCAGAGGGCGTAATAAAGAAAGATTGTACTCGACCTCATGACGTCGGGAAACTTTGCGATGCTCAAAAACACGTCGGTTGAAAAAGACCGAGTAGGCACGAAAACCCGTTCCAATGCGCTGGGGAATACCTGCTAACCAGCTCAATACTGCCCATTTGGCTTCTGGATGTAAGAAAATTGCCGTACCGAAATTTTCCTCACGCAGCCGTTGCAATGCTTTAAACCAGTTGCCGAACTCTTCTTCCACCAGGATACCATCTACAGCCGGATGACACTCCACAATTTCTTTAGTGTAAGACCGTACTAAAAAGAAAATTCGAGCTTGAGGAAAATGTTGCTTCAGAGCTACCGCAACTGGAGTAGAAAGGATCACGTCCCCTATCCGGTCAGTACGGACAAGCAAAAATTTTTCACTCTCTATCAAAATAGATTGTCCTGGTGATGAGAAGTTTTAAAAAATCTCTCCGCGCTCTAAAAAATGGACTTTCTTATGAATTCGTATCTACCAATTGTAATAGGCGCGGTAAAATGCGACGGATTTCATTTTCTAATTCTTGAAAAACCCGACGGTAAAAGCCTTGTGGCCGACCGATCGGGTCAGGTACGTCAGTATGCCGGCGTCGATTGGGCTTTCGATCAAAGCTCTTCAATAGAAAGACATTGTCCCGATATTGTGGATAGTGTTGGACAATATATTGATAATGTTCTTTGGCCATCACAAAAACAATGTTTGAATCACGTAACAGCGGTTCCGATAACTCCTGTGCTCGATGTTTGGAAATGTCGATTCCGTGCTCTTTGGCCACAGCAATAGCTTGGGACGATGCTGGGCTGTTCTCAATAGCAGCAGTGCCAGCCGAGGTTACTTTTACCTTCGAGCGGTAATCTTCTGGCAACAGATGCTCAAGGATCCCTTGTGCCATCGGACTGCGACAAGCATTGCCCGTGCAGACAAACAGCACTTGATAAAGTTTATTGCTCATTTATGAGAACATCCTGAACAGCTTCATAGACCATATCAACTGTAATTTCGTTCATACATTCAAAGGTCCGAATGGGACATTTTTTACTGCCATGATTACTACAGGGACGACAAAGCAGTTTTTTCTCCACTATCCGATGTTTTTCTTTTCCATAAGGGGAAAAACCAAAACTGGGCACAGTAGGACCAAATATGGCTACTACGGGTGTGTCCATAGCAGCACCTAAATGAGCAGGAGCACTATCGTTGGAAACCAACACTCGACAACGTCGAATTGCTTCTGCCGACTGACGCAAGTTGAGACAACTAATTAAATTGATTACTTGCCCCTTGCATTCTATTTCAATCTCTTTGCCAATCTTTTGATCATTAACACCGCCTATTAATACTATAGAATGTCCTTCCTGGCGAAGTTGCTTTGCCAGCGCTGCAAAACGCTCGCTAAGCCAACGCTTGGTCGGCCATACAGAGCCAGGGGCTAAGGCAATAGCATCCTGAATCTGATACTGTTGAAAAAGTTGATCCACTAAAATCTTATCCTCATCAGTAGGGAAAATACGGGGAGCGACTCCTTGGGTAGCACCAATCCCTAATACTGAAAGCAAAGTAAGGTTTCGTTCTACTTCGTGGCGTTGAGTTGCATAGGGTACTTGTTGGGTGTAGAGAATTGTTGCCGGGCTACGATCAAATCCTGCTCGTACTGGAATGTGGCTAAAAAATGTTAATAAAGCACTGCGCCATGAACGATGGGGTAAAAGTGCCAGGTCAAAATTCATCTTTTTAAGACGTTTGGCAAGTTTCAACAAACTCCAAGGCCATCTTTCCTTGCCGTGTTTATCGTAACAAATAATATGATCTACAAATGGATTGTTTTCAAGCAATTCCCTAGTTGTAGGAGTAACCAGAAAACTAACTTCTACTTGTTGGAGTTTTTCTTTAAGTATCTGAGCCATCGGTGTGGTTAAGATTACATCTCCAGGGTAAGCAGTTTGGACAATTAAGATTTTGAAAATTTGCGTATTCATTTTAAGTATCAATTAATAGAAACTTAAATGTTTATTAATTGTCTTAGGAAGTTTAAATAAAATGTAAATTACTCAGTTTTTGGCGAACTTTTCCATCTTCGATGCATCCAGAACCATTGGTGAGGATAGGTTCGAACCTCAGCTTCCAGAAGATTGGTGAAGGCCTGGGTAATTTGCCGAAGTGCCTCGAAGTAATCCAGTTTACGGTACTGTTCAACATCGATCGGTCGAAAAGAAGTTCGGTATTTGTTTCCATTGAACACACAGCTAACATAAATCAATTTAGCATTAGTACGTAAGGCGAATACTGCTGCACCTGCCGGTGCAGAAACCAGAGT
>JAGGTC010000189.1 GCA_021163945.1 Deltaproteobacteria bacterium
GATAAGGGCCCTAGAACAAACCCTAGGAAAGCCAACAGCCAGCTAATAGGATACCCTACCTAGCCAGATATAACCCCAATTCTTTCTGCTTCTCTATCTCCTTCAATATCTTTTGGCGTGATACCCCTATTCTACGTGCTACTCTGGCTATGGACTCTGGGTTTAGTGGGTTCTTATCGAAGTCTGGAACCGCTATTTTGAGTCCCTCGTATTCTCTCCAGTATTCTATGACTAGCCATGATATTCCGTTGGGTTCCTTGAGCTTTGATAGTAGCCATGGCCTACGCCTAAGTAGGCTTATGATCCTCTTCTCCAGCCAATCCCAGCTACCCACCATCTCAATTACCCCTAAACATTATAGGTAAAACTGATATATAAAAAAAGTGGGGAAGTTTATGGGTTAAGCTGGACATCTTTGACATCCTCCAGCTTGGACGCTATCTTTATGATTTGATCCCATGGCTCCATGTCCTTCCACCATCCCAAGAAGTCGTGGAGCTGTGAAGCCTTCCTCTCGGCCTGCTCGGTATCCCATACCATCACAACCCTACCATCCCTCACAACCAAATAGACCGTCACCCTCCACTCACCTCCTCTCCTTCCTCGAACTCCTCTAACGACTTGAGGCATTGATATATTCGCTTCATGCATTCCTCGCATACCAAGACGCATCCAGCCCTCAAGCATAGGCTATTCGCACCCCTACAAGTATTGAGACAGAAGAGATCGTAGATGGGCTTCTCCACGCCACATATACTACATCTAGCCCTCCTAGAAACGCTCACCCTCTCACCTCCTTTATTCGATCCTTCCAAACATCCATTTCTCGCATCAACGCTTTAGCGAGTTTCAGGAAATCTTCAAGATCGAATTTATTTACCTTAAATGAGGCGACGAGTTCCTTGTGATCTAAGTCCCAGACCGCAAACCTCATGCCATCCTTAAGGCATATAGCGTGGACTTGAACCTTTGTCTCCTTTCCATGAACCTTACCATCATAACAATCTACAAGAATCTCAATCATCTCTGTCTCACCCCTCTCTCATATCTCTTTAACTTCTCCCTACATCTTCTGAGCATTTCCTCCGCGGCGATCGCTCTCAACTTCCATGCTCTCGCCTTTATCTCCCACAATACCTCGCTTGGAAGAGCCTTTAATAGTCTCTTATCGGGCTTGGATATGGCGATCAACCAATCGGCTAGGTCGAGTCTCTCCTCCATAGGGTTTCTCCCCTTCATAGGAACTCCCACACTCCCGCGGTTAAGGGCTTTATTAGACCGAAGTCGTGGAATAATCTTATCCACTTCTTGATGGTTCTCGGATCACTGCCCCTGACAGCCGCTATCGCCCTCTCCAACAGCCTTCTACTTATATGGCCTCCCTTCTCCAAGCCACATCCATACTCCCGCTCCATCCAAACCTTAACCTGATGGAACACCCTATCAACCGACGCGGGTGGATTCGGCTTCTTGGCCATGGCGTCGATTTGTGCATCTGTGTGCAAGGCGATCCAATTCCTTAGAGCTTGTTCAACCTCCCACGAGAAGTCCCCCCTCTTATAACCCTTATATTTTGCCACTACAAATCGCCTGAACTCCTCAACCAAATCCTTAGGAAGCGAGAAGCCAACCTTAACCTTCTCCACCATCTCTCACTAGATATTCAGATTTCTTCCTTTATTTGTGTATTATGGTTATGGTTATGGTTACTCCCATGGCCATGACCAAAGCAATACTTATATCTCAGAAATCGGCCGAGCACTCACCAAATATAACTCTTATCCCAGACATCCAAAACTCCTAAAGCGAGCCCACCCTACACACAAATGCACAAACCAAACCTTGGCCATGGATAGGACTTCTAGAAGACTTAAGTATCCATACCCATATCCCCTTATATCTCTTGCCTTGAGAATACCTTAGCGTATATACGCATACCCCCCAAAAACCCATAAAAATATATACCCCCAAACATACCCAAAAAACGTGGGAAAATGGGTCGAAAAGTAGTATCTATACAAGACTTCAACCACGCCCTAGAGCTACTCCAAGAACCCAGAAACCAACTAAAGTTCTTGATAAGCGAACAACTAGACTTCGTCGAACAATGGAAGCGATACATGACTCAAGTGGCCACAGCCCTATCATGGGTAAAAACCCTAGACTTCTGGATCAATAAACTAAGAGACATAACCGAAGAAAAGAGGTGAGAGAGATGAGCGTGGAAAGTCAGATCCGAGACTTGGAGACCAGGATCGTTAGGTTGGAAACGGCGCTCCATAACCTCATACACATCTTGAGAGCGGTGATAGATCAATTGGACTACGTGGAATCCAGTCGAACATACGTTTCACAGCGTCTCAGAGACGAGCTAGCCACCGCCAGAGCCAACCTCGCAGACATCATGAGAGAAATCTAGAGGAGAGGTGAGAGAATGAAGGTTAAGTTCACCTTAGATGGCTTGAGAGAGGAGTTGAGCAAGGGTCTCAACCGCGTCGAGATACTGATTAAGGTGGAGCCAAGGGGAGAAAGAGGCGAACTCTATACAATAAACATATACGCCGTTCCAAAGCTCCCATTCCTCCAAGAAGTCCTAGGAACCCCACATATAGGTGGCATAATCGCAGAGTCAGAGGTTGATGGAATCTACGAGGCAGACCTATGGGAGGTGTGGAGGAACGTGAAAAACGGGGGGAAGGCCGCTTTCGCCCTAGACCAAAGATGTAAGAAACTAATCGAGAGATTGCGTGAGCTTGCAATCGAAGAGAGCTTCCAGGGGTGATAAAGATGGCTTGGGCTATCTGTAAGAATTGTGGATGCCCTGTCTCATGGCCAGCCAAACGTGGCCACAGGCTCAAGGATTACCAGTGTCCAAAATGCGGTGGAGAATTGAGGAGATCAACCCATGATGAAGCGGTTGAGAAGATGAAGGAACATGGGGGATTCTACGACTACTATGTGGACAGATGGATCTCCAAAAAATCCTATGAGGAGCGCGAGAAGAAGTGGCAAGAAACCATCGAGAAGATCCTCAGAGGAGGGGTGATCACCATAAAATGAGCCACATAGAGGAGAGAGTTAAGAGGTTGAAGGAGTTGGGCGTGAAGCATAGGCTCGTCGACAGGATTAGAATATTGCTAAGACCCGCCATCGAAGACGCCCTAGACGAGCTCGAAAAGATATTCATGAAGATAGAGCTAACCCTCCCAGAACTCGAGGGAAGAATCAAGGCTCTAGAGAGGAGACTAAAGACCCTAGAGGATGAAATCGCATACCTCGAGGAGGTCATGGCCAGACACGGGCTCTTCAAGATAATGGCCAAGGAGGTGGAGGAAGATGCCAAAGGGTAGAACCATGAAGCTGGTAACAGTTCACTTCCCTGAGTGGATGCTCGAGGCCATGGAGGAGGCCAGAAAGAAGATGGGGCTCTACACTAGAAGCGACTTCATAAGATACAGCGTAAGATGCATGCTAATGGAGGTGCTGGGAGATGCCAGTCCTCAGCGTTAAGATGCCACAAGTCCTAATAGAACTCATGGACGACCTAGTAGAAGAGAGAAAATACCCCAACCGATCAACCATAGTAAGATACGCCATAATAGACCTCCTAAGAAGAGAGGGGAAGATCTAAGATGTTTAGCGAATATACAAGAACCTTCATCAAGGACACGCTGAAGAGAATAGCCAAAACCGCCATCCTAATCGGTCTAAGCATAGCCATATCCATGCTACCATTCTGGAGCAAGGGTTCAGGCGAGATAATCGGATTCTTCATCGGTTTCCTAATCGGCATCCCAATAGGGCTCCTCTGGGTCGATTGGTGGGCTACATGGTTTTAAGGGTGAGAACTAAATGACCGAGAGAATCCTAGTATTCAAGGGAGATAAAGTGGTCTACAATTCTCTTGAGCGAGAGATACTATGCATGTCTGAGGATGATTGTTTCAGAATAACAGACGTTCCTCCAACCACGATATTAGGTCTAGGAGTGAAGGTGTGCATTTGGACAAAGAATATGATCGAGGTGGAGGGAACCGAGCTATGGAAGCTTGGAGATATTTGGATCATCGAGAATTGGGAGCCGATCGACTAGCCCTAATCATCTTCTTGGCCATGGCCATCCTATTCGTGGCCATCTTCATCATAGGACTCCAACTACTATTCCAACTATTCCGAGAATGTTGGATGGACATAGGAGCATGCCAGCCACTCCTGCCCCCACTAGAAACTCCACCAAATCCCCTATAAACTCCCCTATTTTTTCCCTCCTCCTCTTCCCCCTCCTTAGACAGAACTCCACCATCTCATACACGCTAAACACTATCCAGATCCATGGCCACATAACGCTCAATATCCCTAACCCTAGATGCGCCAAGCTCCTCCTATCGTCGAATACCACGATCCTCATAGAGCCTTAACGATCTGAAATATCAGGCTCAAAATGCTGGAGATCGCCGAAACCCCTAGAATAACCTCAAGCCTAGTGATCCTATGCTCCCAATACTCGATATACATGGCGAAAGCCTCCCAGCTAACATAAGGACTCTCATTAGCCCTCGCCATCTTATTAAGCCTATCTAGGAAACCACTCTTACGCCTCCACATCCCAGCTCCTCCTCCATCCTCTTCTCAGCCGTGGCTAACACCACTCCAATTACGAAGCCAGTTATATGAGCCGCCACGGCGACGGTCTGATTCATGGAGAACAGCATCCCAACCTGTCCAAGGAACCATAGAGCCAAGAAGCTCAAAGCAGGCATCCGCTTACCCAAGAATATAACGTGATTCCTCGGGTAGAACACTAGATACATCCCCATTACTCCACTAATGGCTCCACTAGCCCCTATAATGTAGATCGGAGCCAATCCCAAGCCTATCATGTGAAGCCATAGAACCTGACCGAGGCCAGCTAGAACCCCTAGGATCAAGTAGTATGCCAAGTATTTACCATGGCCTAAGCGACACTCCACGTTATCGCCGAAAACCCAGAGAAACAGCACGTTAAACGCTATATGAGCATGTGGAACCACCAACCCATTAACAGTCTCCACCATCGGGTAATGGAGCCACATATAAGTGAAGACCCTCCAAGGCTCACCCACCAGAATAGCTGGAATCGGTAGGAGACCCAATACCTTAACCCAGTAGTCGATGTCCGCGATCGTCTGAAGATAGATTAAAGCCATGGCCACGACCAACAACTTAGTAATATCCGCTGGACAGCTAGGAAGCTCCTCATCCCTCAAAATCTTCCTAAGCCCATACTGGAGCCACTTCCACAGATTAAAGGGCTGAACTGGAGGCTCAGGCTCTGGAGTAGGCGGCTCCTCTGGAGGAGGCGATGGAGGAGTTGGAATAGGCTCCTCAACCCTCACCACATCAACCCAACAATGGATCTCCAATAAGGCGCTCCACTCTGGAAGCTCCCATGGAGCCGCTCCATCCGCCACATAGAGCCTAACCTTCTTAAACGATGGATGACACGGCTCCCCAGCCTCACTACACCTCTCCATCCCCACGGTGAAAAACTCATAGACATCAAAGTAATGCGCCCAAACATCATCCTTCCCCACCTGAAAGCTCACATAGATCGGCAGTCTCCTCTGGCCCTCAAGCCCAACCAACTTAACGCATAGCTTCCCTCCCCTAATCCTCTCCTTCTCCCCAACTTCTAGGATCTCCACATATTGGGTTGGAGTCTCCTTATCTATCCTTACAAGCCCCTTCCACTCCCGAATCATCTCAAACCCCTTATAAACATCCCCAAAAATAAATCTTAACCCAACCCAACAAAACTAATAAATCTATCCAAAATTTCATGGAGGAGCCCCTCCACTTTTATGGAGCCCTATCCCCTTGGCCATGGGAGAACCTTAACCTCAAACTCAGCCGTAAACCCACTCCCATGCTGAACAATCTCAAACAAGTAATCCCTATAAATCTTACCAGGCAGATAGGGAGCCAACTGCTCAGCCAACTTATATTGGATCACGCTAAACTGCTTATCAACTGGAACCCCATCCTCCCAATCAACTCTAAATACTAAGGCTCTCACTCTTTTCGGCCACTTAGTAAGCGGGTCTCTAATAGTCTTCTCCAC
>JAGGTC010000150.1 GCA_021163945.1 Deltaproteobacteria bacterium
CTCTATCACAACGTAAAATTCTCTCTTCATCTTCCTCTCCCCCGGAAAGCGTAACGACGGGGTTTTATGTCCGCCTTAACTTCCATGCTACCTGTTTGTTATCCCATTATATACCCTCTCGGTTTCCCCGAGCATGCGGTCGAGGGTGAACTCCCTGAGGGCCTTTTCGCGGCCGGCTTGGCCCATACGCCGGCGGAGCTCGGGATCGGCGATGAGCTTCTGCAGCGCTTCAGCCAAAGCGTCTGGATCCTTGGGTGGGACGAGAAAACCGGTGACCCCATCCTCAACAAGCTCCGGCACCCCACCCACCTCGGTGGCCACCACCGGAAGCCCCGCCATCATCGCTTCGATGATGGAGCGAGGTAAGCCTTCCCAATTGGAGGAAAGCACGAAAATATCGGAGGCTGCAAGAATCTGCGGCACATCACGACGTTCACCCAGAAATATTACATTGTCTCCTAACCCCAGTTCTCCGACTTTCTTGCGAAAGAAGGCCTCTCTTTCCCCGCCTCCCACAAGAGCGGCCTTGAACTTCCTTCCTGGTAGAAGGCTAAGGGATTGTAATAGCGTGTCGTGATCCTTTTGGGGGACAAAACGTGCTACCATGGTGATGAGAATTTCATTTCCCTTTAGGCCAAGCTCAGAACGAATTTGGGATCCATCTGCATTAATGTAAAGACTTGGTTCCATGCCATTGTGAATCACTATCAGCTTTTGTTCAGGAGCTACGCGAAAGCGAAGGGCCAATTCCTTGTCGTGTTCCGATACACAGATGATCTTCTTGGTGACTTTGGAGGCCAAACGTTCAGCTAATGCCAAAAGGTAGCGAGCGAGAGAGTTCTTTCCTTCAGTGAACGCCCATCCGTGTGCCGTGAAGATTACGGGCACTCTCAAAACTGCGCAGGAAAAACGAGCAGCGAACCCCGCCTTGGTGGAGTGAGCCGATACCAAATCAGGTTTGAACTGACGAATGGCTCCAAATACCCTCCACAGAGCCCGAAAATCCTTCCAAGGTCTTACAGGGCGCACGAAATGTGGATTGGGAAATATCTTCACCTCGAGCGCTTTGGCTCCCTCCATCAACCTCGGCTCCGGCGCAGCCACCAGGCCTACTTCGTGCCCTTTTTTTGTCATGTACTCCATCAGCTGAAGCACATGCAGCGGCGCCCCACCCCACTCGGCTGCCGTGATGACATAAAGAACTCTCATCGTTTTTGCCCTAGGCATACTCCAGCAAGGATCAAGAAGGAAGCCAAAGGCAATAGTCTCAGACGTACGTCAGCTCTAATATTGCCGCTAAACAAAGCGGTAGTGCCGAATTCGGCTGCAGTAGTGATATACAGAATCTTCACGTGGATATCACCTGTCTATACCAATCTACAGTGCGCTTTAATCCCTCAAATAGGTCTACCTTCACATGGTAACCTAAAAACCTTTGTGCTTTAGAGATATCGGCCAGGGAATGGCGCACGTCGCCAGGCCGTGGTGGAGCATAGTGTGGTTTCAGCTCAGGATCTACGCCGATGATCTCCGCTAGCATCTGGGCTAACTTGTTGATGGTGACCCGCGTACCGCAGGCGATGTTGAAAACCTGGCCAGCCACATCGGGCCCTTTAGCTTGAGCTGCCAGTAGATTGGCCTCAACTACGTTCTCCACATAGGTGAAATCGCGGGATTGCTCGCCATCACCGAAGATCGTGGGAGGCTCATTACGAAGTAAAGCAGCAATAAACTTGGGGACGACGGCGGCATACTGAGACTCCGGGTCCTGCCGTGGCCCGAAGACGTTGAAGTAGCGTAGGACAACCGTCTCCAGACCGTAAACGTGATAAAATACCTGACAATAGAGCTCTCCTCCCAGTTTGCTCACTGCATAGGGCGAGCGCGGCTCCAGTTTCATCCCTTCATGCTTGGGCAGCACGGGAGTGTCACCATAAACTGACGAGGAAGAAGCATAGACAACCCGCTTCACACCGGCATCGCGGGCCGCGATCAGAATGTTCAGTGTCCCCTCGATGTTGACCGCATTGGTCGTCAGGGGATCTTTCACCGAACGGGGGACTGAAGGCACGGCTGCCTGATGAAGAACGTAGTCTACTCCATCCATAGCTTTCCTAACCAACTCCAGGTCACGGACATCGCCCTCGATAAACTCGATCTTCTCCAGGAATGGCTCGATATTTTTCCTCTTTCCCGTAGAGAGGTTATCGATCACCCGGACATGCTGGCCCTCCTGGACCAACCTTTCGACGATGTGAGACCCGATGAACCCTGCTCCGCCAGTGACCAGGTAAAGCTCAGACAATTATGATCGCCCCTTTATAATAAGTGAATGTGATTATATTTATTCCTGACACCCTTGGTAGCATTGCGAGTGTCGAAGATCAGCTTGGCATGTCGGGCGATGAACTCCCAGTCGTAAACAGAATGATCGGTGACGATAAGAACGCAGTCTTGAGCGGCTAGCAGCTCTTCATTTAGCTTCTGGGATTGCCACTTCCTATTTAAACATTCTAAGTGCGGCACATAGGGATCATTGTAGGAAACCTCAGCACCCTTCTGAAGAAGAAGGCCAATGATATCAAGGGCGGGTGATTCCCGGATATCGTTGACATCGCGCTTGTAAGCCACTCCCAAAAGCAAAATCTTTGACCCTTTAAGGGCCTTGCCCTGTTGGTTGAGCAGATCAGCCACCCGCTCCACCACATAGGCCGGCATCTGGCTATTTATCTTATCCGCCAGCTCGATGAAGCTCGTATCGGCTCGATAAGCTTTGGCCTTCCAGGAAAGGTAGAAGGGATCAATGGGAATGCAGTGGCCGCCAAGTCCGGGGCCTGGATAGAAGGCCATGAACCCAAACGGTTTTGTCTTCGCTGCCTCGATCACGTTCCAGATGTTGATTCCCATCTTACGCGCCACCAATGCGAGCTCGTTAATAAGTCCGATGTTGACCGCGCGGAAGGTATTCTCTAGGAGCTTGGCCATCTCTGCCTCTCTGGCCGAGTTCAGCGGGATAACTTGCTTAAACACTTGACTATAAACCTCAAGCGCTTTTTCCGTTGACTCTCTGTTTATCCCGCCAATAACCTTCGGGATGTCCGTAAGCTTGTATTTCCTATTCCCAGGATCAACACGCTCCGGCGAGAAAGCTAAATAAAAGTCTTTGCCTGCTTTTAAACCGCTTTTTTCCAAGATGGGCGCGATCAGCTCCTCCGTTGCGCCGGGGTATACAGTGCTTTCCAGAATGATGAGCTGCCCGGGACGCAAAACCTTCGCTAAGTTCTCGGCAGCGTTGACGACATAGGACATATCCGGATCCTTGGTCTTGCGGAGCGGCGTGGGGACGCAAATGCTGATAGCGTATGCTTTACGCAAAAGAGCATAGTCCGTTGAAACATGAAACCTACCGGACGTCAAACAAGCCTCCACATCGGCATCGCTTACGTCGCCGATATAACTTTTGCCATGTTGCAACAACTTGACCCTTTCCTCCGATCTATCGATTCCATAGACCTCGAAGCCTCGTCGACAAAATTCGATAGCCAGCGGCAATCCCACATAGCCAAGTCCGACAATTCCAAAAATCCTAGTTTGATAACTCATTTTGCCTCCCTTCCGCAGCTTCCTTCACTTTTTGGGCCATTAGAGCGTAATTTCTATATTCAAGGATGTAAGCACGCCCCTGTATTCCCATTCTAGCAGCTTTCTCCGGATTACTTAAGAGTTCATGAATCGCAGCAGCTATATCTTTTGGTCGAAAATCCACTAGGATGCCTCCTCCCGATTCTCTAATGATGGTCTCCTGTTCTGGGATGCCACGAGTAGCAATTACGCAACAACCAGCCGCCATGTACTCCATTAATTTAGTAGGCGAACTATATAGGAAAAGCCCTTCCGGCGGAATAGTAGATAAACCGATTTTGGTTTTCTGAAGCTTCTCAATCAACTGTCCACGAGGAATCTTTCCGAGTATTTCAACTTGTTTTTCTAAGCCTTTTTTCCGCACATAAGCCTTTAGGTCATCGTCATCACGGGGATCATGCGAAGCACCCCAGATTTTGAGAGTCAAGGGACCATATAGTTGATTATATATCTGGACTGCATCAACTATAACCTTTAGACGGCGGCTCCTGGCTAAAGTCCCGATATAAACCACATCGATAGGTCGCGCCGAGAACTCCATAGGCGAGGTAAAATCTTGTGGCAAGACTCCTAATGGCAGAATATCTATTCTATTAGCTAATTTTGGATATTTAAAACAGAAATACCTCTTCATGTTTTTGCTAACTACGAAAACACGATCAACTGTTCCCAAGAGAAGTCTTCGAATCACGAGATCGCCGTAGGCTGCAATCTTGTGCCCAATTGAAAAACTCCTGTTTTGTAGTATCTCTTCAGCCTTTAAGAAAGATATTTGATGCAGATGTCGAGCCCGCGGGTTTCGCAAGAGGCGGTACAACCATCCTAAAATTAACGCTATTGGATCATTTCGTGTAAATATAACGTCGAATTGTTTAGCTCTCCACATGAATATTGGAAATACTAACAGCATTTGTAGAGCCTCTACAAAAAGCCCTCCAGGCCAGGGTTTGAACAATTGATATTTTACCCTATCAATCTCAACCAATCCCCGATATTGCGTGGAAAAACCAAGGAAAGTAACGTCGACTCCAAGCTTGGGAAGCTCTGTAGCTAAAACTCCTTTGATAAAGGAGTGGTCCGTGGGCAATCTTCTATCTGTAATGACGAGCATCCTCATCTTTTACCTCACATTAATCCACCCTATTCCCCCTAGAATCGCGAAGCTAAACATGAACGGGATGAAGCCAATACCGCCTAAGATATAAGTACGTGCCATTCCATCGACAAGCACAATCAAAGAGATAGCAAGCATAGTGTTCACAAATCGCCGCAATTCTGCTCGAATGTTATGTATCAGTTTATAAACGCGCAGGTAAGCTATAAGAGAAAGGAACACGATTAAGATAACCAAAGCAGTTAGTGGTACCCCGCCGATAAGTAAGTAAGTGAGAAACGTATTCTGGACGGTTGTAGTTGGCGCCCCCGTTGCTAAAAGTACTTGGCTGATTGTACCGAACCCAAACCCCAATGGATGTTGCTGGAAGAGTTTCACCCCCTGGCTCCACAGGATATCACGCATGTTAAGTCCCTTCTTTAGAAAGAAATCTCGCCATACAGTTACGAACGCTCTGATAACTGGGACAGAGTATCTTCCATCCTCAAATTGGTTTATGGTGATTAGACCTATTATCACACCTATGCCAACCAAAATGAAACCCCATTTTTTTCTAACCGAAATCTTGTTAAACCAAAGCAAAAACTGAATTGCAAGCATTAACAAAACAAGCGCTACTCCAACCCGAGATTTTGTGAGGATGACTGCCGTTATAAGCACTATTTCTAAACTGTATTTTATCTTACTTTTTCTAAGAATAAAAGAAATACCATAAAATTTTAGTATTGCATAACTTATTGCTAGCGTAATAGCGTAATAATTGGTATTCTTCATTAAGGAAGAAGTCGTTGGAATTGTTAACCTACCAATTCTTAAAGGATAATACTGCGATGCAGTTAGTGGTCCAATGCTATAAGTTCCGATGAATAGAGTTACAAACCCAAATATTGAAAGCATGAGTACAGTTAGCACTGTCGAATTGGCGAATATCTGAAAATTCCTCCTAATGGAATCTCCGGCCCCAAATGCAAGGGCTGACAAAACGAGACCATATCGAAGCAGATCTCTAAGCATGGGTTTCGGCGAAGAGGAGTTGACAAACATTGGAACAGAACCCAGTAGCAAGTATAGAGCAATGGTGAGGAACAAAAGCGCTCGCTTTCCTCCCATGATAATACCCCGGTTGTTTAACTCTAGAAAGGCAACTGCCCAAAGAATAAACAGTGCGATTGCACCCGTTACTTTATTTGAGATATTGCTGAAGTAAGAAGCGATCAATACCGGAGGTAGAAAAGCAATGAACAGCCTCTCAAGCAAAATGCTTTTTGTCGGATAATCTTTTACGTTTTTCATAATTTACATTTTTTATTATATCAATTCATTAAACACTAAAAC
>JAGGTC010000073.1 GCA_021163945.1 Deltaproteobacteria bacterium
ATATGGAAGGAGGTGTCTGTCTTTCTTGTCACAATGTCCATGCCTCAGAAAGTGCCCATCTGCTCCACAGAATAAGCCACCGCCCCTATGCCAAAAGGCAGTGTGGGGAGTGCCATATCCTAGAAGGAAAGAAGATAAAGGGCATAAAAGAAAGAGATCGTTCTCTTTGTCTCAGGTGTCATCCTATGGAAGAGGAGGATAGATCTATTTACAGTCATATCCATGCAGGCCTTAACGAAAATGTATGCCTTGATTGTCACAGTCCCCACCTCTCTGATGAAAAACCAAACCTAAAGGCTACTTTGCGTTGGCTCTGTTTCAATTGTCATAGAGATGCAAGAAAACGCATCTTAAGCAAATCTAAGGCCTACAAGTATAAGCACCCAGAGGTACTAAAGGGAGATTGCCTAGATTGCCATAGTGCCCATGCCAGTAATTACCTCTATCTCTTTAAAGGAGGGGTAGTTGCTGTCTGTACCAGTTGTCATAAGAGAGAGGCCAAATTTACCCATCCCTTGGGTAAGAAGGCCATTGACCCAAGGTGTAGGGTAGAGATGGATTGTGTCAGTTGCCACAACCCCATGGGGGCAAAGGATATCTATCATATTATATTTGACCACAGAAAGGAGCTCTGCATCCAGTGCCACAAGATAAAGACATAACGTCGGAGGCTATAAATGAAAAGAATTTGCTATTTATTACTATTTACTATTCACTATTCACTATTCACTAGTTATTTTGCCCATGCCTATCTCAAGGCCAAGGTAGTAACGGTAATCTATGGAGAGGAGAAAATAGGTGCCTTTAATCAACCCCAATCTGTATATTTTGATGAGAAGAGGGGTAGGCTCTATGTGGTGGATACGCTAAATAACCGTTTAATTTCATATGACAAAAACTATAAGTTTCTCTCCCAATTTAATGCCGAGGGTAGGCTGAAGGTGCCTGTCTCTATGTTAAAAGACAAAAATGGACATCTTATTGTGACAAATAAGGGAGAAGGGAGTGTTCTGATCATCTATCTTAAGGAGAAATTAATAAAGACCATTGACTTTAAAGGGATTTTCCCAAGGCCTGTCCCTTCCTATCTTGCCCTTGATGAAGATGGCCATCTCTATATCCTGGATCAGGCATATAAGAGGATTTTGATCTTTTCCCCCAAAAATGGTGATTATAAATTCTTAAAGGCCATAAAGGAGCCAAAGTGTGCTGGATTTAGCGATATAAAAATCTTTGACAAGTATATATACGCCCTAGATAGCCTTTTGGCAAAGGTCTTTGTCTATGATCAGGGGGGCCGTCTTGTCCGTTCTATTGCCCTTAAATCATTAAGATTTCCAGTGAGCCTTGCCCTGGATAGGTATGGTCGTCTTTACATATTAGATGGGCACCAAGGGAAGGTATTTATATTTAAGGAAAGTGGTGAGGTTATAGGGGAAATAGGAAGGGGTGGCTGGAAGGAGGGAAGGCTTTATTACCCCCGCTACCTCCTCTTTGATAAGGAAAATCGCCTATATGTAGTAGATACAGGAAATAACAGGGTTCAGGTATTTAAGATTAAATAATTGACAATATATCGGAAAAATGCTATATTTAAAGGCAAAAAAGGAAAGGAGGTGAGAAAGATGAAGAGTGCAGCAGCAGTGGTATTTGTGGGGATTATTGTTGTTGCTTTTCTTATGGTCTTTGGGAGTCCAGCAATGGCAAAGGTAATGGGTCCATGTGCAGACTGCCATACAATGCACTATAGTCAAAATGGGGTTAGTACTGGTTATCCCTCTGGAGGCCCTTTTAGGGCATTAACAATTGGAGATTGTGTTGGTTGTCATAGTGGTGCAGAAGCACGCAGAGGAGATAATAATGAAATACCAGTTGTATTAAGGACAGTTGCACCTTCGGGGACTGGACCTGGAAAGAGCCTTGCAGGTGGTGATTTCTACTGGGTTGATCACAGCAATCCAACAAAGGGACATGATGTGATAAATCTGCCAAATATCACTGGAAAGGATGCAAATATGTCTAATCTCAATCCACCTGGCTGGGACCCAGCTGCTACGTCTGGTCTTGCCTTTGGCCAAGTAGCAGGTGGTGAGGCCAATTGGAGCAGTCAGCTTACCTGTGCAGGTAAATATGGTTGTCATGGCAGACATGACGTGGATGATGATTACGCAGCGATAAGGGGTGCCCATCACGCTGATGATAGTTGTCTTAAGCCTGGTTCAGTGGATGAAGGTAAACAAGGGGCTGATGTTGGAACAAGCTATAGGTTTCTTGCTGGTATCCATGGTATTGAAGACGATGACTGGGAATGGACAGCTACTGATGGAACATCTGACCACAATGAATATAAAGGTGTGAATGTAAATTCTAGCTATTCTAACAAGACCACAATTAGTTACCTTTGTGCTGAGTGTCATGGTCAGTTTCATAGCGATATAGGCGGAACTAGTAGCCCTTGGTTAAGGCATCCAACAGACATCTATCTACCCTCTGATACAAGTAAAGAATATTACAAATATAATGGCGGTACTGGCTCAGACAATCCTTATAGTGTAGTTGCCCCTGTAGGCAGAGACACACTACCTGCTAATGGGAATCCAGATGCTACAATTACCCCAGGTTCTGATGGCTCCGTTGTCTTGTGCATCTCATGCCACCGTGCCCATGGTTCTGAATATGATGACCTTCTAAGATGGGATTATAGTACAATGACCGCTGGTCAAGCTACTACACCCAATGAGGGTTGCTTTATCTGCCATACAACAAAGTAATAGGATTAACCCTAAAACGGTAAAGGGGGTGAAGTGGTGAAGAGGGGGTTTATTTTTTTCTTCATTTTTATTGGTCTGATTTTCCTTCCCCCTTCTGTTTTTGCTTATGTTTCAGGACCTTGCTCAAACTGCCATACAATGCATTATAGTCAGGATGGACAGCCACTGGGCACTGATGGTCCTCACCAGTATTTACTCATTGAAAAAAAGGGGGGCCACCATTCTAGCGCTTGTATAACCTGTCATTCCTCTCAAACCTCTTCCACTTATGAAGACTTAGGTGGTTGTAAAGTCCCTATTGTTTTTTATTATGGCAGTTCAGAACCTACTTCTTATCTTGCAGGTGGCAATTTTTGGTGGGTAAGTAAAGAGCATGGTCACGATGATACAAAGGGGCACAATGTGTTAGGCATTGCTGAAATTGATCAAAATTTGTCTGAAGCCCCCGGTCCTGCCATTACATGTGCTAATAGTTGTCATGTATCTCTAGCTATAAAACAAACTGCTGTAACAGGGCTTGGAAGTGGCTGTGAGGGTTGCCATACGCATGTAAGGCATCATGCCAATGATCATCCAAATGGCCAGTCGGGTTGGGTAAACTCAGCAGAACAAGGTTGGTATCGCTTTTTATCAGCAGCACATTCAGTTAAGCCTGAGGGAGTTGAAGGCTATGAACATGGCCTTTGGGAAGCAGGTCTTCATGATGGTGGAAACCACCAAGGTGCTACAGAGCATAACGAGTATTTAGGTTCTCAAAAAACTGGCGGCTATGGTTTTAATGGTGGACTTGGTCATACTGTTACTGCCTTCTGTACTGGTTGCCATGGCTTGTTTCACACTGACCAATATGATAGTGGTTGGATTCGTCATCCATCAGATGCTATCATTCCAAATAAGGGCGAATATGCAAATGTAGGAGGGGATAATCACTTATATGATCCACTTTCACCAGTAGCAAGGCAAAGCCTCTCTGATCCCCCATCTGACCCTGGACATGTCAACCCTGATTCTGATATGGTCATGTGCCTTTCCTGTCACAGACCACATGGGAGTCCTTATCCTGATTTGTTAAGGTGGGACTATACGGAACAGATTGCAGGTGGTGGCGGAGACGATAAAGGCTGCTTCTACTGCCATACCCAGAAAAATGACTAGACTTTAGAGGTAATGGAAAAATCTTTCCATTACCTCTCCTATCAAAATCTTCTAAAAAGACTCCCTTATCTCCTTTTAACAAAAAAGTGCCTGTCTGACCAGTTTGTCTTTTACAAATTGAAATCAGATGACATACGTGCTAATATAGCCTCAGGGGTAAATTTGGTGGTATATCCGAACTGTTCAGATATGAACGACATCTAAAATACAAGGAGGGATTGAAATGGGGAAGGTGATAGAGAAGGTAAAACTCACAAGCTTGTTTGAACCAAAGAAGTCGGTGGAAGCAGATGCAGTCATTGATACGGGTGCAACGATGGTAGTATTACCTGAGGATATAGTGGATGCTCTTGGATTAAGAAAGGTGCGAGAAGTAAAGGTAAGATATGCGAACAATAAGGTAGAGACGAGACCTATTTATGGAGTAGTAACCATTGAGCTAAAGGGACGCTCAGCTAATCTTGACGTCTTAGTAGAAGAAAAGGGCTCACAGCCCCTTATAGGGCAGGTGCTGTTAGAGCTATTGGACCTTATAGTTGAACCTAAGACAAGAAAGCTTATACCCAATCCTGCTTCTCCTGAGATGCCGATGATGGAGATACTCATGGCAACGGCGTATAACGGGTATGCGGTTCGCTCCCGCTCACCCAAACCCTTACGGGCTTCGCATACCCGCGCGGAACGTTAAGTGACATTGGGCTTCGGGACGATGATTATGAAAACAACATTTGAAAAATTAACTAAAATCATTTTTGAGGAAATAACACCAAAATTAGAAAATAACATCGGAGTAGCAATATTTGCTAAAGAAAGGGCAAAATTTGAAGGTTGGCTCAAGGTAGAATTATGCGAGAGTTTATCAAAACACTTTCAAACAATTATCCCAGAAAAGGACAGAATTGATATTACTTTTGATGATTGGGCAATAGAACTAAAAACTGTCAATACTAACTACAGATATAAAAACGTCGAGAACAAAACACGACCAATTACCATGAATATTCAAGGAGTAATTGATGACATTAAAAAGCTGAGATCTACAGACTACATCAATAAGGCAATTTTGTTTGTAGTTTTTCCTGTAACTCACGATCATGAAAATTGGCAAACGCATTTGCAGAAAATCTCCAAATCATTGAAAGACGTAAAACATAGGGAGTTTAAATTTAAAAACAAAGTTCCAGGGGTGATTTATTTTGGTTCAATACAATAATGCCCCTTCGTCCAACGCTGCGGTGCTTCGCACCTTGCCCTTATCGGGGTCACTTAACAGGAGGTGGCTCGCTAACGTTCGCGCAAATTTGCTCCGCTCCCGCTCCGCAAACTTCACATATTCCTGAATCGTTGTCCGAAATTGCGGGCAACGGCGGGAAAAGATTTAAATACAAACACGAAGTAATATATAAGGAGGTGATAAGATATGGAAAAACCAAAAGGTAGAATAAATGTGGCGCCTGATGGAACAATAATTGGAACTGGCGGTGCTGCGGCAACTAATTATGGACTGGATTCCACACCAATAGAGATACTTGATCAGAACAACAACAGAATAGGGATGACCACACTCGGCGAAGTGAGGAAAAAACTGGGGCTGAAATAAACTAAAAGGTGTTAAAAATGAGTGAAAAAAGGACGTGGTGGACGGAAAAAGGGAAGACCGATAAATTTGGAAAACAAGTATACATAGGTACATGTCTAAAGACAGGTGAAAGCATATCATCATCAGAATCTTATCCTACACCAACTTGTGGACATCCAGAGTGCAAGAAAAAAACCTCGGACAAAGTAGAGTGGAAATGACCGATTCATCGTCGCCCGCAACTCTCCGCTCCGCTACGGTGCTATCGCACTCGGACAACAAGCA
>JAGGTC010000059.1 GCA_021163945.1 Deltaproteobacteria bacterium
ATATTATGCACCGCACCCTCCCCCCGGAGATACCCAGTAGGGCATTGGTTGTTATAGTAATCTCCTTTTTTCTGATTGTGTTATCACTCCTTCTATTTCTTATCCCCCAGACAAATAGTTTAAATAGGGAGAGTTTTTTAGAATCCCTTTTTGAGATCGTCTCCGCATTTGGTACAGTAGGGCTATCCACCGGGATAACAAGCCACCTAGATACCTTTGGTAAGGTTATTCTTATTCCTATTATGTTTATTGGCAGGGTAGGTCCACTTACCCTAGTGCATTTGGTGAAGATTAGGGAGACAACCACTGACTACCAATATGCAGAAGAAAATGTTATGATTGGTTAGACTATGAAGGTTGCTATATTTGGATTAGGAATCTTTGGGAGAAACGTAGCAAAGGCGTTATATGAACATGGACATGAGGTAATTGCCATTGACCAAAGGAAAGAACTTGTCCAGAAGGTACAAGAGTGTACCACACAGGCCGTTGTAGCAAATTGTACTGATAGGGAACTCATAGAAAACCTTGGTTTAGATACAATAGATGTGGCAATAGTAAGCCTAGGGACAGATATGAGTGCCAGCATTCTCCTGACCCTATATCTAAAGGAGATGAATGTCAAACGCATTATTGTGAAGGCAATAAATGAGGACCACCAAAGGATCCTGGAGATGGTAGGTGCCACTGAGGTAATCCTCCCAGAGAAGGATATGGCCATTAAGTTGGCATCTAGCTTAGATACACCCAATGTCTTAGACTATCTACCCTTAACAAAGGACTATCAGGTAATTGAGATAAAGGCACCAGCCTCTTTTATAAGTAAGACCCTGGGAAAACTGGATCTGCGAAGGCGTTATGGTATTCAAGTAATCGCTATTAGAAAGGCAAACTCAGAAGAGATCCATTGTCCAATTTTACCTGATTACCTTATTGAGCCTGGAGATATCCTTATAATCTTAGGACATACAAATGATATTGAGAAGGTGAAAAAAATAGCTGCTGTCTAGATGCCTGATAAAATAAGGATTGAAGGGTTATCTATTGAGGATCTTAATAAAGAGATTAACAATATAATTGAGGTCTATCGTGGCGCCTATATTGAGATTCCTATCTATGCCTATCAGAAAAGGCACGATATCAAAGGGTATCTAAAGTGGTTGTATAGGGCAGATCCAGATGGATTTTTTGTGGCTACCCTTGATAGAAAGATTGTCGGATTTATAGCGGCCTGCCAAGATTGGTGGGATTATGGATTAAACAAATACCTAGGAGAGATTCATGAACTGGCAGTAGAGAGAGACTACCAAGGGTGTGGTATTGGAAGTTTGCTATTTGAAAAGGCCACTACTTTTTTGAGGAAAAAACATGATACAATTGGCCTATGGGTAGGAGAAAAAAATGAGAGGGCCATCACATTTTATAAGAAAAAGGGGTTTAAAGTATTTGGGAAGATGGGAAGATGGCTAAGGATGAGAAAGACATTTTAAATGAGATAACATCCCTATTATTTACCCTCATTTCTATTCCAAGTCCTACCGGAAAGGAGATGACGGCCCTCTCTTGGCTATCAAGGTATATCAAGGGGATGGGGCTAAATATTATGTGGCAAAAGGTGGATGAAGAGAGGTCAAACCTATTGGCCTGGCGTGGTTGTCCATCCCTCCTTATAGCCACTCATATAGACACTGTACCAGCTTGGGGACACCCTCATGCATTCTCTCCAAAGATAGAAAGGAACAAAATCTATGGAAGGGGCGCTATAGATACAAAGGGACAGATCTCGGCCCTCCTTTTGGCCATAAAAATGACGCAGACACCTTGTGCCATTGCCCTTTTTGTAGATGAGGAACTGGAGGCGAAGGGCTCAGAGCTATTTTACATACCCAAAGAAATGGATATTAAAGAGGCAATTGTATTAGAGCCTACAGGGCTTAATCTGGCAGCAGCTGAGGCAGGAAGTATTGAGGTTTTTTTAAGAATTGATGGAAAATCAGCCCATGGGGCAGTTCCTTGTAAGGGGAAGAATGCAATAGAGACATTTTGTGAATTCTATAGAGATTTAAAACAGCTCCCATTTCTGCAATACACCCATCCCCTCTTTAGTAATGTGGATGTAAATATTGGGAGGATAAGTGGAGGGATTGATTGCCAGCTAGTAGCTGAGGGGTGTGAGGCAGAAATAGACATACCTGTCTTGCCAGGGATAGATATAGATGAGGCGATGGGCCAAATTACCCAGTTGTTGGGAGGCTATAAGATCTATTTTGAGGTAAAGTCAAAGGATGCCCCATGGGAGGTCTTACCTCATGAGTTGGCAGTAAAGGGCCTAGAGGGTTGCATAGAAAAGGTATTAAAAAGGAGGCCTTCCTATATAGGGATGCCTGCCTGGACAGATGCCTCAAACCTTATCAAAAAGGGTATCCCTACCATTGTCTTTGGGGCAGGTGATTTGGCCCTGGCCCACACCAAAGAAGAACATGCCGATTTAGATGAATTATTAAACCTGTCTCTAATATTAAAGTGCCTCTTAGAGTGTGATTATGTCTGAGAGGACTTATGATTTTAAAAGACACATTGCCTTAGAGGCCAGTGCAGGCACTGGTAAGACCTATGCCCTAACCTTAAGGCTTATCAATCTACTTTTAAATGGAGTCTCATTAGATAAGATTGTTGCCTTGACATTTACAAACAAGGCTGCCCAAGAGATGAAACAGAGACTGATAAAATTGCTTAGGGATTACATATTCAAAGGGGATAAAAAAACAGGTATTGAAGAAGTTATAAAGGCACTTTCTGACAAGGGAGAAAAAGAATCTAGAAATTTGGTATTTTCTGTCTACCAACTCCTCCTTGATAATATGTCCTCCTTAGAGATAGGTACATTAGATAGCTTTTTCTCCTCCATAATCCGAATCTTTCCGTTTGAATTGGGATTAAGGCCAGATGTGGAGATCGCTGATGAGGGAAGGGAGAAGGCCATATTTGATGAGGCCATGATTAAATTTTCAACAGAGATTGAGAGGGATGAAAGATTAAGGGGGCTAATCTTGAAATTTTATCAGTTGGGCATCATAAAGACCACATTAAATATTAAACAGTGGCTCCTTCCTTATCTAAAAAAATTTTGGCAGTTTCACCAGGATGTCATAAACAGCTCTCAGTATAAAACAGCTAGTAAAGAAATTTTCAATTTTCCAAAAGTGGATAAGCTGTTGCCATATTTAAAGGATGGATACAAAAAGCCAGATGATATCTTTAAAATAAAAGAAAAGGAGGCACTTCCCCTATTAGAAGAATATTTAGAAGAAAGGAATAGATGGGCAGTAGCAGTATTGCTCTATTTCTATAGGGGCTTTCTGAGGCACTTTGAGGGTATCAAAAAGAGGGAAAACCTGATTACCTTCTTGGACCTATCTTGGCTCACCTATAGACTGTTGGCAGATAAGGGGGTATTTGAAAGGGATAGGGACTTCTTTTATTATCGCCTGGACAAGAGGATAAAGCACCTCCTTTTGGATGAGTTCCAGGATACAAGTATAATCCAGTGGCAGGTATTGCAACCCCTAGTAAATGAACTCATATCTGGTATTGGCACTAGGGATGAGGCTGGTTCTTTTTTTTATGTAGGCGATAAAAAACAGGCAATCTATAGATTCAGGGGTGGGGAGGCAAGGCTATTTGATTTTGCAAAAAATAAATTTCCAGGACGTATTGAGGAGGAATATCTTATCAAAAATCACCGAAGCAATAAGACAATCATCGAATTTATAAATAATGTATTTAGCAATATAAAGATTCCCTATCCATTCATCAGACAGGAGGCAGAACGTGATGAACCTGGCTATGTAGAGCTAGCAGCTGTTTCAAGGGAAGGATTGGGGGATTTTTTGATAGATAGGATTAAAAAAATTAGGAGTGCGGGTTATAGATATCAAGACATAGCCATCCTTATCCGCTCCCAAAAGGCGGTATCTGATTTTTTACCTGCACTAAAGGCATCCTCCATCCCTTACCGCACCGAGGCAAAGGTAAAGCTTTTGGCCTCTGATTCAGTGAAGGCATGTTATAATCTATTGCTCTTTTTTGATAATCCAAATGAGCCTATATATCTATTTAATTTTCTCTCTTCTAAGGTCTGTAGAGAGGGGATTTCAGGGGTAGACAGCAGCAGGCCTATTCTGCCCCAACTTAGACCAGATTTGAGGGAGAAGATTGATCGTATCTGGAATAGAGTAGACCTTGTGCCAATTTGTAAAATTATTAAAGAAATCTATGAATCTTTTAATTTTTTTGAGACTTATACAGATGCAGAGAATCTTATCCAATTTTTGGATTTGGCACACCAATTTGAAAAGGAAAATACAAGTTCCCTCCATGCCTTCCTCAACTATCTTGATACCCAAAAGGAATATCTAGAGCAGGCCCCAGAGACCCTATCAGATGCAGTCCAGGTTATGACAGTACATAAGGCCAAGGGCCTAGAATTTGAAGTAGTTATTTTACCAGAGACAACCTTTTCTATTAAACTTGATGCAAAACAGAGGCTTATCTTTAAATACAATAAGGATTTGCAGTTAGAACAGATATTTTTACGCCCTAACAAAAGGGAGACATTATTTAGCAAAAGGTTAAAAGAGGCCTATGAATATGAAGAAAGGAGGCATATTGAAGACGAACTAAACCTCCTTTATGTGGCATTGACTAGGGCAAAGAAGGCATTATTGATCATAGGCAGGGTTGGTCTAAAAAAAGACAAGGTCAGGCTCTGCCCCCACAGTTGGTTTAGATTGATAATTGATGCCTTAAATATAAGACCAGATCTTGAAAAATTAAAACAAAGGTCAAGCCTTACAATAAAGACATATGGACTTTTACCCAAATTTGAGCCGCCTTCAATCCCTCCTTCAAGGCCCCTAAATCTCTATTACCCGGCCATACTTAAGAGGTCTTTATTTACCTTGGAAAGAAGGACAAATTTAGAGGAAAGTGGGCACAGTCAAGCATTTGGTGAGGCATTCCATTACGCAATGGCCCAAATAAAGGCAATTGATTTTGGGAAAAGAGAGGAGGCAATTGATTTTGCCATAAGCAAAGCAAGGTCTAAATATGCAACAATGTTGGCAGATAGGGCATTTAATGACATAAAAAGGCGTATAGAGAATATATTAAACAGTAATGAGCTTAGGCCATATTTTTCTCCAGGTATTACAGTCTTTAATGAGTGTCCTATATTCTTAAAGAGAGAAAATGCCTTTTTTCGCATAGATAGACTTGTTTTGTCCGATAAAAAAGTGGTAATAATAGATTATAAGACTGGCTTTTCTCCAGAATATCACCACAAATATGCCTCTCAAATCTTGGCATATAAAGATACATTAAAAAAAATATTTCCTGAAAAGACCTGCCTAGGTTTGATTATTTATGCCTTAGAGGATAAGGTAATAATAGAAAGGCCGACTACCGCCGGCCTCAAACGGTAAATAGGTGAAGTGGCAACACTATTATAATACGCAAAATTGGTGCCATTCTGAAAACTACGTTATTTCATTATCAAATATATAAAAATCATGGGCGAAAATGACACATTGGGCCAATTTGACATATACAACAT
>JAGGTC010000046.1 GCA_021163945.1 Deltaproteobacteria bacterium
CTCAGTCCTAATTAGATCTAAGCTTCTGCCAAGCTTCTTCTCCCTCTCAATAAGCTCATAAGCGACCTTATCTAGCCAAGTCCCATGTCCAACTATCTTCTTTCGCCTCAATCCTAATGAAAATTCTCCCTAACTCAACATATAGATTACCCATCACGACTAAGTCAAGGTCTCTGAGCTTATCCGACTTCTTCATACGAGCTGGCTCCTATGCGCGGTAACTTGATCTACTTTATGAAACTCGGCTAATCAGCAATTGTGGAGAGAATATGCTTAGATAAAAGAAAAAATTGGGGAGAAGGTTATTAGAAGTGCTTAAACTTCCTTCGCTATCGGGTATCCAGCCACGACTCCGGTTTTTGCTACTCCTTTAGCTACGGCGATCCCTATCGATGCCCAGATCCAAGCGGCTATTATCCTAAGTACCAGCATCCCAATTACTGCGGCTGTTCCCGCGAGATACAACGCGAAGAGTATGTAGTCCATTATGAAGCTGACTATGGCCGCGGAGGTCATAGCGGCGCCCATCGTCGCATAATTCCATTTCTTATAGCGAGTTGCGGCTAGGACAGCTTCCGGCGCGGCTCCTTGAGCGATCCCGAACATTAATACAGTTGGACCTGCTGGAGATCCTGCGACGAGTTCCGCGAAACATCCTAAGAATTCTCCGATGAAGAATATCCCCGGCTTTCTTATGATGAACGCTGGTATTAATCCGGCCAGATACCATAGCGGATGCATGATATTGGGAGTTATGGGGCCGCCTATGCTCTCGATGATTCCCCAAAGGACGGCGTTACCCATGTAAATTATCCCTAATGCGAAGGCCATGGCGACGGTAATTACTAGATCCATTGTGGTCAGTTTACGAGAATATTCGCTCATATCACATCAGCTTGATTACGACGGCGCGCCGTATATTTTAATTTTCTTCCATGTCAATATCTTTAAGTTATAGACTCATGGGAGATGTTTATTGATGAATTATGCCCGCTAAGAAGATCATTCTTGACTGCGATCCTGGAATTGATGATGCGTTGGCCATACTTTTAGCCTTGGCATCGCCGGAATTGGAAATCATTGGAATAACGACCGTAAGCGGGAACCTCCATGTTGATAAAACTTCAAAGAATGCGCTTAAGGTTCTAGAATTGGCCGGCGCTAATCATATAGCTGTGGCTAAAGGTGCCGCTAAACCCCTCCTAAGACCTCTCCCAAAAGATCCATTCTCCCACGGAGAAGATGGATTGGGGAATACTTTTTTGCCTGAACCTCGTAGGAGCCTCTCTCGACTTCACGCCGCAGACTTCATCATACAAAGAGCTGAGGAGAATAAGGGGGAAATATTTTTGGTCAGCACAGCTCCCTTGACGAATATAGCGTTGGCGATTCTAAAGGAGCCGAATCTGCCTAAATGGATTAAGAAGCATATTTTGATCGGAGGAATTTATGGAGTTACGCCCTATGGATATGCTAATGCGACTGGATTATCTCCAGTCTTGGAGTGGAATATCTGCGTCGACCCGGAGGCCGCGAAGATCGTCTTCAACTCTGGAATGGATATCATTGCAATAGGAAATGATGTGACCACGATCCCCTCTGCGGAGTTCAAACTAGAACATTTAAGGAGATTGACGAGTATTAAAACGCCGATTACAAAATTCGCCGAAAAAATCATCCGATACATAATCGATAGAGGGTTTCCGATGCATCTTCACGACCCTATGGCTATAGCTGCGGCGGTGGATGAGAGTCTTTTCAAGTTTGTTAGGTTGAGAGTAGATATCGAAATACATGGGACCCTTACCTGTGGGCAGACCGTCACCGAGCATAGGAAGAGATTTGCTTGGGGCGAAGAAAAACCGGAAATAAGCGTAGCATATGATATAGACGCTAAACGCTTCCTAGATCTCTTTATAGTGCGCATACAATCGTTAAAGCCTTCAGAGGAGGGAATGATTAGATGAAGCGAATTCAGCCCCATATCATGTGTGGACTGGGAGATATTGCGGAATACGTCCTCTTACCAGGAGATCCTCAAAGGGTTAAACTCATTGCGGAGCACTTTGACAAATGTAGGAAGGTCGCGGAGAATAGGGAATTCATAACATACACAGGCACCTATAGAGGAATCCCGGTTTCAGCGACCTCAACCGGCATAGGCGGCCCATCCGCTTCGATAGCTGTAGAAGAGCTGGCTAACATTGGGGCCAAGGTTTTCATTCGCGTTGGAACTACCGGAAGTTTACAACCGGACATAGACGTTGGAGAGATAGTGATAGCCGTGGCCGCCGTTAGATCTGATGGAACAAGCAGATGCTATATTCCATTGGAATATCCTGCAGTAGCAGACTATAATGTAGTGTTAGCGCTAGTTCGGGCGTCAAAACAGCTTGGAGTAGATCCACATGTCGGGGTAGTGTGGTCATATGACGCGTTTTACGCTGAAAGCCAAGAAAAAATTAACGTGTGGAGTAAGTCTAGAGTACTATCAGTCGATTGTGAATCGGCTCCGATATTCGTCGTTTCATCGCTGAGAGGTCTTAGGGCGGGCTCTATAATGGCGGTTGATGGCAATTTAGTAAAGGGAACTAAGAAGGGAGAATTTATGGTTGGAGAAGAGGCTGGAGAACATGATCCAAGGGTGAGGGAAGCCATCAAAAAGGAGATATCAATTGCCTTAGAGGCGATAAAGATCTTAGATGGAATGTCTAGAAGAGACTGACCTTTATCTTGCCCATTTTAACGCGAAAAACTTATTTCCACGGTCACGTGGGCTAGGGATGAAACGAATATGACCGAAGATACAATAATTGATGTCAAAAACTTAAGCTTCTGGTACATGGATTCCAGCCGCCCAGCACTAAATAACGTTAATCTGAAGATAAATGCTGGTGAAACCACTCTAATACTTGGCCCAAGCGGCTGCGGTAAGAGCACTTTAGCGCTCTGCCTTAATGGGATAATACCGCATCGTATCCAAGGAAGGATGGAGGGGGAGGTGATAGTGGATGGGATGAACACCAAGGAGAGGCCATTACACGAATTAACCCAGAAAGTTGGAATAGTCTTCCAAGATCCAGAGACACAGTTCTGCACGCTATATGTGGAAGATGAGGTGGCCTTTGGACCGGAAAACCTCTGTTTTCCAAGAGAGGAAATTGATAAAAGAGTATCTGAATCGCTGAAGAAAGTTCATCTGCTAAAGTATAGGAAGACGAGGCTCGACAGGCTTTCAGGAGGCGAAAAACAGCGAGTAGCATTAGCGTCGATGTTGGCGATGAATCCAAAGATAATGATCTTCGATGAGCCTACATCAAACCTAGATCCAGCCAGCACAGTCGAGGTATTTTCTATGATAAGAGAGATGTCCGAGGATCCCGAGAAGACCATAATATTAATCGAACATAAAGTAGATGAAATAATAGACATCGTCGACAAAATGATTGTGATGAATAGTGAGGGGAAAGTCGTAGATATAGGGCCTCCGAGGAAGATAATCGGTAAAATATTGGAGAGAGTTGAAGAACTAGGAATATGGCTTCCACAGATCTCCAAATTGGCCGCGATGATCTCACACCGCTTTGAAGGTATCAGAAGAGAGAGAATTCCCTTGACCATAGAAGAGGGGATCGAATTCTTAGAGACGTTAAATGTGATCCATAAGCTGAGAGGGAAAAAGAGACGCGAAGAACGACGCATATTGGATGGAGAAGAGGCAATCTCGGTGAAAGATTTAAGCTTTACATATCCGGACGGTACAACTGCACTAAAAGGCATTAGCCTTAAAGTGGCGAAGGGAGACTTTCTGGCACTCGTCGGCGGTAATGGATCTGGAAAGACAACCCTAGCCCTATGCATGATAGGCGCTTTTCGAATACCGAAGGGCAAAGTCTTCCTAAATGGAAGAGACATAACATCCATGACGAGATATGAAATAGCTAAAGAGGTTGGATATGTATTTCAATATCCTGAACATCAATTCGTGGAGAACAAAGTATACGATGAAGTGGCATTCAGCCTTAGGGTTAGAAGAGTTGGGGAAGAGGAAGTTCGTGAGAGAGTGATGAATATACTTCGAGTATTCTCGCTTGAGAGATACATAGAAGCCAATCCATTCTCCTTAAGTCAGGGCGAGAAGAGAAGGTTAAGCGTCGCCACCATGCTAGTTGTCGAACCCGATATCTTGATACTGGACGAGCCGACATTCGGGCAGGATGAGAGAAACTCACGCTATATAATGCAACTCCTAAGAAAACTCAATGAGCAGGGGAAGACGATAATAATGATAACCCATGATATGAAATTGGTCGCAAAATATGCTAAATCTGTGGCTGTAATGTTAGATGGAAAGATAATATATGAGGGAACTGTCGATGAGCTCTTCGAGAACCCTCAGATCATGGAGAGGGCAAAGCTACTGCGTCCTCCGTTAATACAGCTCTCCATTAAGATTAGGGATAAATATCCAGATTTTCCTATCATCAAGTATCCGGAGATGATTTATGAGGTGATGAACCTTGAGGAGAGTGGAGCTTCCAAGATATAGAACATTTGAGTATATAGAGGGAGATTCGTTTCTCCACAGGCTAAATCCAGTTCCAAAACTCTTTGCTACCCTTATGATAATCCTGTTGGGCGCCACCATTCTCGACCCTATACCTTTAGCTATCTTCATGTTGATAGGATTGGTCATGATCGTCGTGGTCGCACGCATATCGATAACAGCTTACCTTAAGGTGATGTCGTTATTCATACTCCTCGGAGCATCATATTTCATCTTCTACTCGCTGATATACAATCCGTCAGCTCCCCCAGCCTTCCAATTTGGAAGGCTCGCTAAGGAGGTTGCAATACCGCATATGGAGTTTCAACTGGGAATACTTAGAGTCACTTCTGAGGGAATGTATTTTGGAAGCGCCGTCGCGTTGAGAATCTTGAATACGCTGACTTGGGCGCTCATGTTCGTCTTCACTACTCATCCAAAGCTACTCGTCATATCTTTGATAAGACACTTAAGACTAAGCTATAGAATAGGGTTCGCCATATTCGCCGGCTATAGATTCATGCCGCTATTGAATAGCGAGTTAGATTCGATAAGAATAGCCCACGCGGTTAGAGGATATGGTGAAAGAACGACTTTGAGGGGAAGGCTTAAAGAGGTTATGAGATATACCATTCCTCTCTTCGCATCCGCTATTAGGAAGGCTCGGAGGACGGCCATCGCCATGGATAGTAAAGCCTTCGGCGCATTTCCAAGTAGGACCTACTTATCAGATGTTAAACTTACGAAGACGGACATAGTCTTCTCGGTATTATTCCTTGCCGGGATAATAATATTATATCAATCGATGATCGCATTTGGATTGATAAGGGCGTTGATATTCAGCTTCTAAATTATTCTGTGAAATCATAGAATGTTGCCTCCGCGCCATCTTTAAACTTGGCCCCGCCACAG
>JAGGTC010000143.1 GCA_021163945.1 Deltaproteobacteria bacterium
TATAACTACTGTTGAACTGCCGGAGATGGATGGTGGAGTCGAGCCTATTCCTATTTGTGGTGTGAAAGATTATGAAGTTGTTCCCATAGCGGATAGGGTCGATAATTTCGTCAATAGGGTGAACAGATGGCTCGATCTTAAAAGGAAGCAAAACGGAGAGAAGAGGATAGCGATAATTATCTACAATTATCCCCCAGGAGAGGAAAATCTCGGCAGTGCGGCATACATAGATACCTTCGCGAGCGTTGAGAGGATCCTTGAAAGGCTTGAAAGGGAAGGCTACAAAGTTGAAAAAGCCAAGATAAAGGACCTGTTCGTGAAAAGAAAGCTCTTCAATCCAAAGCTCTACCCTCCTGAAAAAATTGAATGTCCAAGAATGAACCTTGAGGAGTATTTGAGGTGCTTCAACGAGCTGCCAGAGGATGTTAGGGTGGAAGTTATGAAATTCTGGGGAGAGCCGCCGGGAGAAATAATGGTTGATGAGAAAGGTATTTTAATCCCTGGGATAATTTTAGGAAACATTTTCATTGGTGTTCAGCCTTCAAGACCTCCTCTAAGCGGTGAAGACCTTTATTCAGCAATTCACGATAAAACTAAGCCTCCTCACCACCAGTACATAGCATTCTACAAGTGGATTGAAAACGTTTTCAAGGCAGATTGTGTTATTCACGTTGGAACTCATGGAACTGCTGAATTTACAAAAGGGAAAGAAGTAGGATTGAGTTCGAAATGCTTTCCAGACATTCTAATTGGAACGATGCCAAATCTCTACATCTACCATGTTATAAACACATCTGAAGCGACAATAGCTAAAAGAAGACTTTATGGAACTTTAATAAGCTACAACTCTCCACCATACACGACCTCCGAACTTTATGAGGAATATGCAAGGCTCGAGGAGCTCTTAAATGAGTATGAGGAGGCCTTGGGCAAAGATGATCCGAGGGCAGAGATAGCAAAGAAAAAGGCGTTGGAGCTTGCGGAGAAGTTGAATCTTGGGAAAAATCTTGACGAAATAGAGGTAAAACTCTACGAATACAAACGTTCAATAATCCCAAAGGGCCTGCATGTAATAGGGGAGGAATACAGCCTGAGAGAATTGGAGAGCCTCATGACGCTCATAGCAAGGTACGATAGAGGAGAGATAAAGTCCTTGAATAGGTTAATCGCCGAGAAGAAAGGTTTAGCCTATGAAGAAGTGGTAAATAATCCATCAAAACTCAAGGAAATCGACGAAGAGGCAAAAGATGTTGTTAAGCGATTTTTAAAAGGCGAAAAATTCCCGGAGTATGAAAAAACATTAAAATATGCTCTTGAAGTCGCTAAAAAGTTTGCATGTAACTCCTCGGAGCTTGAAAGCCTGATTGAAGGCTTGGACGGGTTATATATAGAACCCTCTGTTGGGGGAGATGTTATAAGGAACCCAGAGGTCCTGCCGACTGGAAGAAATATCTACCAGTTTGATCCACTTAAAGTCCCAACAGAATCCGCCGTTGAGAGGGGAAGGAAAATAGCAAGGACGACAATAAAGAGATATCTAGATAAATATGGAAAATATCCAGAAAGCGTCGGTGTAGTTCTTTGGGGATTTGAGACAGCAAAAACCTATGGAGAAACAGTCGCCCAAATATTAGAATACATTGGAATTAGGGTAGTTCATGTAAGCCCTTGGGAGAAGAAGCTTGAAGTGATTCCACTTGAGAAACTTGGGAGGCCAAGGATAGACGTTATCGTTACAATCTGCGGCTTCTTTAGGGAGATGTTTCCAAATGTCATGGAACTGCTCGATAAAGCCTTTAGAATGGTTGCGGAGCTTGATGAGCCGGAGGAGATGAACTTTATAAAAAAGCACGTGAAAGAGCTGAGTAACTATAGGGAGTTGGCAAAAGCGAGAATTTTTGGGCCTACTTCAGCAGAATACGGCACGAGATTACTTCAACTTGTTGAGGATGGCATTTGGGATGAAGAAAAAGACTTAGCAGAAGCTTATATCTCCTCCATGAGTTATGTATACACAAAAGGACATTACTCCAGAGAGGCACGTGAACTCTTTGAAAGCCTTTTGAGAAAAGTGGATCTCATTTCACAGGTAAGGGATTCTCACGACTATGAAATCACAGATTTAGACCATTACTACGAGTTTTTTGGCGGTTTGTCAAGATCTGTTGAAGTCCTCAAGGGTGAGAAGCCAGAAATGCTCATAGCGGACACTACAAGGGAAGTTGTAAAAGTTGAGAGTGTTAAAGAGGCAATAGAAAGGGGAACCATAACAAGGACCCTCAATCCCAAATGGATTGATGAGATGCTCAAGCATGAATTTCATGGCGCTCAAAAAATTGCTGACAGAGTAGAATACTTACTCGGCTTGGCGGCAACTACAAATGCTGTTGAGAATTGGATCTGGGATAAGGTTGCTGAAAGGTTTGTGTTTGATGAGGAGATGTTTGAAAGGCTAAAGGAAAACAATCCGTATGCGACAAAGGAGATACTCGAAAGGCTCCTTGAAGCGAATAAGAGGGGTTACTGGAAAGCGGATAAGGAAATTTTAGAGGAACTTGAAGATAAGTACCTTGAACTGGATGGAATGCTTGAAGAAGAGATCTAAGGAGGTGGATAAGCCATGGAACCTCGTGAGAAGCGCCTGGTCTTCCCATTTTCGGCAATAGTCGGGCAGGAGAAGGCCAAGTTATCTTTACTTTGTGTAGCCGTTAATCCGCTAATAGGCGGTGTTTTGCTTAAGGGCAATAAGGGGACCGGGAAATCGACGATGGTTAGGGCTTTGGCACATGTTTTGCCCGAGATTGAAGTTACAGCGGACTGTCCATTCAACTGTAATCCTTCAAATCCATTGGAGATGTGCGACAGTTGTTACAGGAGATACAAGAAGGGCGAGGATTTACCAGTGGTAAGAAGGAAAATGAAGGTAATAGATTTACCTTTGAGTATAACGGTAGATAGGCTCGTTGGAACCGTTGATGTTGAAAGGTTTTTAAAGGAGGGGAGAAAGGCGTTACAGCCCGGAATACTTGCGGAGGCAAACAGGAATATCTTGTATATTGATGAAGTCAACCTTTTAGATGACTACATAGCTGATTCACTCTTAGATGCCGCAGCAATGGGCTGGAACACTATAGAGAGGGAAGGAATATCGTTTAAGCATCCGGCAAGGTTCATTTTAGTTGGTTCAATGAATCCGGAGGAAGGTGAGCTAAGACCTCAAATTTTAGATAGATTTGGTTTGTGCGTCGAAGTTTCAGCACTAATGGATCCGGAAGAGAGAATAGAAATCGTTAGGCGTGTTGAAGAATTCCATGAAGATCCAGTAGGATTTTACAAAAAGTACGAGGATGAGGAGAATAAACTTACAGAGAATATAGTTAAGGCGAGAGAAATATTACCAAAAGTTGAAATAGATGATGATTTGCTAAAGCTTTTGGCTGAAACGGTAATAAAGTTAGGCATAAAGACAAACAGAGCTGAGATAGCTACAATAAAAACCGCTAAAGCAATAGCCGCACTAAACGGAAGGAGAAGGGTTACACTTGAAGATTTGGAAGAGGCTATGGAGTTGGCTTTACCGCACAGACTTAAGGATAAGCCTTTCCAAAAGCCCCAACCTCCAAAGCTTAAGCCTCCAAAACCGGAGCAGAATGAGAACGATAAAGAAAGAAATAAAAACGAGCAAAGATATGAGCACAAGAAGGAAGGAAAAAATGAGAGCAAAAGTCAGGGGACTGGAAGTTCGGATTTAGAGCAGAACTTTCGCCCAAGCGAAGCTGAAATCCCGGAGATAGAGAACAGAAACTTTGAGGGCAACGAAATTACGGGCTACCGCTCTTCAAAGGATGTCAGCGTTACAGTGATAAACTTCCCAAGAGGTATTCCAGTATCCTATATACCGCCAAAAGGCGAAATAAGGGATGTTGATCTTTACAACTCAGCTGTTTGGGCTGTCTTAAATGGAAAAAAGCCTCCGATAAAGCTTGGGCTAAACGACCTTCGCGTCAGGGTCAGGAAGGCAAGGGCTCCAACTTTGTGGGTTCTCCTCTTGGACTCAAGCGGGAGCATGGCTATTCAGAAGAGAATAAGCGTTGCAAAAGGGATAGCTGAGAAGCTGATTGAGAAAGGCTACATTAAAAAGTCAAAGGTGGCTCTGATAGTTGCAAAAGGTAACCAAGCGGAGATATTCGTCCCACCCACCAAGAACTACTTGGAAGTGGCTGAGAAAATAGAAAGTGTTCCGACTGGAGGGAGAACGCCCTTGAGTTCTGCTCTTTACAACCTTCTGCTTTTAGCTGACAGGGAGAGAATGAAAGACAAGTCAGTCAAAGTTAGGGCGTTTCTGATAACAGATGGAAAGGCAAACGTGCCGCTTTTTGGAAAGAAGATTGGGGAGGAAATAGTTGAATTGGCGAAAGCATTGAAAAAGAGAGACATTGAGCTTAACATCTACGATACAAGTGACAAGGGAATAAAACCGAGGATTTCTTGCGTTCCAGTTTTAAAGGAAGTTGCGAACGCTAAAGTTCATAGGATATAAGGACTTGGATTTTTAAAGCTTTACACGATTTTAATGGCTTCAATTATTTTTGGATATGTTGTGTTGGATATTTTTGGTGACGCTCTTAATCACAGCACATCATCCAACTAACCCAGAATTCACACTGAAAGCATCAAGTTGTAGAGCAAGAACTTCAGAAAAACCTCCTGAAACATAGCGTTAACAGGGGTAATCCTTACATACTCGCCAAAAACCCTTAATTCCAGAAAAGAAACTCAACTGCCAATCGCCAATCATAAACGGTAACTTCACTCCACGCTTCACGCTTTATAATCCAGCTCTTTAAACTGCCATAGGCCAATCAGCGATAACCTTAGCAACTCTGTCCCTTTTGACAGCATTAGAAACCAGATCCCTAGAACTTCTGAAGGAAATCTGATGGAGCCATTATGAAGCGGTATCGCGCGCGAAAAGGATAACTAGATACATGAGTAATGCTCACTACTCGTATTCAGCATTACAGAGAGCAAAAACGTATAGAAATCAAAGTAAACTTAGACTTAGAAAACCACAGCTATGAGAGTTGATGCTACAATTGGGCCCCATCCTCCCCTCCTAAGGCATCTAGGAACCCCCTATTACTGCTAATATACTTCTATTCAACTTGTATGTGGGAGGATCTCTATTAGAGAGTAGCTATGAGAGTTGAGACGATCTGTAGATTCCGTCCGCTTTTAGCTAGAGTAGGACAGAGAGAAGAGGATATTAAATTATATTCCCTGACCTCCATTTCTCAGAGCAAAAAGAGGCAAAGAGAGCCTGTAATCACCTCAGCTATAGTTCGCTTTCCTGCTCCTTGAATATGGTCTCACATCTATGGCCTCAGCCGCCGATATTACGTAGCAGTCTGG
>JAGGTC010000207.1 GCA_021163945.1 Deltaproteobacteria bacterium
ATAAAGAAAAAGGCAGAAGAGAGGGGGATAATCATAGTTCAAAGCTTTGAGTGGTGAGTCTTAGTCTATAGGCCTTTTCTATAACCCTTTTTAGATTATGGGACAGCCCAAGGCCACTTAATCTATTTAGGGGTTCAAAGATAAATTCCTTTATATCTGAATTTGCAACAGGGTTCCCTGATAATGCAGTACACAAAAAGTCAATGATTACATAATGATACATTATTTTCCCCTCTTTATCAGGGATGATACAATCTATAACATCCACTATCCTCTCTGGCCTTATCTCAAGACCTAGCTCCTCCTTTACCTCCCTTATTATGGCCTCCCTTATGGTCTCGCCTATCTCTACTACCCCTCCAGGGATGCTCCAAGTGTTAGCAGATGGGGGGTTTTTCCTCTTTATTAAAAGCACACTGTCTTCTTTAAATATAACAGCCCCCACACCTACAATTGGGTATCTAGGATAAGTACGCCCCATCTATAAATCCCTACTGTCCAAGATAAATGTCACTGGGCCATCGTTTGCGAGATAGACAGACATCCTTGCCCCAAATACACCTGTGGCCACAGGGATGCCATATGACCTTATTTCAGAGACAAATGCCTCATACATCCCCTCTGCCTTATTAGCTGGTGCCGCCTTATCAAAAGAGGGCCTCCTCCCCTTGCGGCAATCCCCCAAAAGTGTGAACTGGGAGACAATAAGCATTTCCCCATTTATATCCTTTAAGGAGAGGTTCATTTTCCCATCTTTATCCTCAAAGATACGTAAAAAGACGATCTTTTTTGCCAATACCTTAATATCCCTTTCACCATCTTCTTTGTGTATGCCAATTAGGGCCAAGACCCCATTTTTTATCCCTGAGACCCTCTTTTCCCCTACCTCTACCCATGCCTCCTTTACCCTCTGAATGACCGCAAGCACGCACTTTTATTACCAGTTTTTTCATGATAAGTAAATAAAAAAATGAATCGTGCATCTGTCCTGCTCATAAACCCATGGATATATGATTTTGCTGCATATGACCTCTGGGCAAAGCCACTGGGCCTCCTATACCTGGCAAGCCTTTTGAGGATCAATGGATATGAGGTTAAATTTATTGACTGCCTTGATATGTATCACCCTGAACTTGATAAAGAACCTGGATTAAAAAGGGGGGTTAGGCGCAGATATGGCACAGGTAGATTTTACCGTCAAAGGATGCCAAAGCCCTTGTGTCTTAAGGATATTCCAAGATACTATTACCGCTATGGCCTAAGTCATAGGCTATTTGTTAAGGAATTAAATAGAATTGAAAGGCCCCAAGCCATTTTGGTTACCTCAGCAATGACATATTGGTATCCTGGTGTCTTTGAGGTTATAAGGGTCTGCAAGGGGATTTGGCCAGGTGTACCCATTATCCTAGGTGGTATCTATGCCACCCTCTGCTACAGTCATGCAAGGTCTTATAGTGGGGCAGATTTTGTTATAAAAGGGCCTGCAGAAGGGCAGATTTTGTCTCTATTGGAGGAGATCACAGGAAAGAGGCCATCAATTTTTTTGGATTCTCCCTCCCTTGATGACCTTCCTTACCCTGCCTTTGATCTAATAAGAAAGATTGATTATGTCTGCCTTCTTACATCAAGGGGTTGTCCATTTCGCTGTCCATACTGTGCTAGCCATATCCTACAGCCAAGATTTTATCAAAGGAAACCAGAGGGTGTCTTTAGGGAGATCCTATTTTGGCATAGGAGATATGGTGTGAGGGAATTTGCCTTTTATGATGATGCCCTTCTAATCAATGCCAAAGAGCACTTAGCCCCAATCCTAGAGATGGTTATTGCAGAGGGGATAAAGGTCAATTTCCACACACCAAATGGCCTCCATATCAGATTTATTGATACTAAACTTTCAAGGCTTATGTATAAAGCAGGTTTTAAGGTTATCCGTCTGGGGCTTGAGACTGCCTCAGATGAAAATAGATTAGAAAAAAAGACAAATTATGAAGAATTTATTCAAGCAATAAGCTATCTGAAGGAGGCAGGATTTAAGGGGGAGCAGATAGGTGTCTATCTCCTTATGGGGCTTCCACACCAAGACCCTAGGGAGGTAGAAGAGGCCATAAAACTGGTAAAGGGACAAGGGGTTGTGCCCCATCTTGCAGAGTACTCACCAATCCCTGGTACAAAACTCTGGCATGAGGCCATCCGTTGCTCCCGTTATGACCTAGAAAATGAGCCACTTACCCAAAACAACTCTGCCATGCCCTGCCTTAGTGAGAGGTTTGATTGGGCAAATGTAAAGAGGCTAAAGGAATTACGTTTTAGCTAAGTTGTATATTGACATCATAATTATAATAACGATATAGTGATAAAAGGAGGGAAGATGGGGTTAGAAAAAGATAAGATTGAGGCAAAGATAGACCTGCCCCCCTTCTCTTTAAAGGAATGGAAGGGGGGGATTAGCCTAATAAATGGAATTTCCTTAGAGTTTTTGCGAAAACACAAGATATTTCTATTTAACCTAGAGGACAATCGATTTGGCATTGTCGCCTCTCCACCCATTGATTGGGAGATAGTAGAGAATCTAGAGAGGTTCTATGGGAGGCATGCCGCCCTCTATAGGGCATCAGAGGAGGAAATTGAGCAATTGATTCAAGAATTTTATGAATTGCAGGCAGGCGACCTAGAGGAGGTGACCCGCTCAGCAGAGGAGGAGGTAGATTTTTGGGAGGAGATGGACTTAGAGCACCTAAAGGATATGGCCTCAGAGGCACCTGTAGTGCGTTTGGTAAATCTTATTATTAGAAAGGCACTTGAGATGCGTGCCTCTGATATCCACTTTGAGCCATTTGAAAAGGAGTTTCGCGTAAGGTTCCGCATTGATGGTGTACTGCATGATGTGGAGACCCCACCAAAGAGGTTGCAGGCCCCTATTATTTCTAGACTAAAGCTAATGGCAAAATTAAATATTGCAGAACGCCGCCTCCCACAGGATGGTCGGATAAAGATAAAAATTGGTGGAAATGAGCTAGATATCCGTGTATCTACCCTACCTACTGTCTTTGGTGAGAGTGTGGTACTGCGCCTACTAAATAGGGAAGAGGGGATATTGAATCTGCACGAACTGGGGCTGGATGAGGGGATGTTTGAGCAATTTAATCGGCTTATCCACCTACCATATGGCATTATCTTGGTGACTGGCCCTACAGGCTCTGGGAAGACCACCACCCTCTATGCGGCCCTATCCACTATCAATGATGCAGAAAAAAAGATTATTACAGTAGAGGACCCAGTAGAATATCAACTCTATGGCATAAATCAGATTCAGGTAAAACCACAGATTAACCTTACATTTGCAAATGTGCTAAGGTCTATATTACGCCAAGACCCTGATGTTATCCTCATTGGTGAGATTAGGGACAGGGAGACAGCAGAGATAGCTGTTCAGGCATCCCTTACAGGTCATCTGGTATTTTCTACACTGCATACAAATGATGCCATTGGGGCCATTACCAGGTTGCGTGATATGGGTATTGAGGCCTACCTTGTCTCGGCCTCTTTAATAGGTGTATTGGCCCAGCGTCTGGTCAGGGTATTGTGTCCAAGGTGCAAGGTACTGCAGCCTGTTTCCCCAGAGCTAAAGAGGCGTATTATAAAGGAGATTGGGGAGGAACCAGGGAATATCCCTTCAGATATCTATCAGGCAAGGGGTTGTGAGTATTGTGCATATACAGGCTATAGGGGGAGGATTGGCATCTTTGAGCTTATCCCTATAGATGATGATTTTAGGCGTTTGGTATTAAAAGATGCACCAGAAAATGAGCTTGAAAGATTGGCCAAATCTAAAGGATTAAGGACATTAAAGCAAGATGGTTGGGAGAAGGTAAAAAGAGGTATTACTACCTTAGAAGAGGTACTGAGGGTAGCACAATAGGTATGCTTTTTTCATATCAGGCAATAGACCTTAATGGGAGGGTAAAAAAGGGGATATATGATGCCTCCTCAGAGGAGGAGGTAATAAGTTTTTTAAAAGAAAATAACTATCTTCCTGTTCAAATCAAGGCCTATACCCACAAGCGTGGTCTAAGGAATATCCTCTTTAGGCCTCAAAAAAGGCTAAAGACTGGGCAGGTATATCTCTTTACCAAGGAGCTTGGGAACTTACTTAGGGCTGGTGTACCATTAAATAAGGCCTTACAGGTTATTGCCGCTACCAGTGAGGGGATTGTCAAAGGGCTTGTCCAGGAGATCCAAAAAGACATTGAGGCAGGGTATGCATTTTCTGAGGCATTACAAAAGAGGGGGCATTTCTCTAAGATGTATGTAAACCTGGTTAAGGCAGGTGAGGTAAGTGGTGCCCTGGATGAGGTACTGAATCAGTTGAGTATCTACTTAGAAAGGGTACAGGCCATCCAAGGGCAGATCAGAAGTGCCATGATTTATCCAACCATTTTGCTTAGTCTGGGCCTAATTTCTGCATTTTTGATATTGGTACTAGTAATACCAAAATTTGGGATAATCTTTGAAGACCTAGGGCAGAATATGCCATTTTTGACCAGGGTCTTGTTGGCTCTGAGTCATTTTACAAAAAAGGCATTTTGGGGTTTCCCCCTTATCCTTGTAGGCCTCTTTTATTTTATTAAGTATACCCTAAAAAGGCCATCAGTAAAGCAAAGACTTGAGAGGTGGTGCCTCAATCTGCCAGGGCTAAGGACCCTTATCCTTTTAGAGGAATGGGGGCGCTTTAGCCGGACAGTGTGCATCCTCCTGCGTGGTGGCCTGCCACTGCCAAGGGCCTTGGACCTGGCAAAGGAGGTTTTTCGTATTGATATCCTAAGGGGGCATATAGTAGATTCAATAGAGGCCGTAAAGAGGGGACAGACCCTAGGCAGTAAACTTGCCCAGCTTCCCTTTGTACCCTCAATCTTGATCCAGCTATCAAGATTGGGGGAGGAGACAGGGGATATGGCAGCCAGTATGGAGCATGTGGCAAATGAGCTAGAGGAGAGACTGCAAGATAGGATTAGGGTAAGTTTGAGCTTTTTGGAGCCTGGTTTGATCATCTTTATTGGCCTGCTTTTGGGGAGCATGATTGTCTCTATGCTACTTACTATATTTAGCCTAAACGAGATAAGCTTTTAGCAGGCCCTTTAAGGCCGATTACACTTCTGAAACTCTAATTACAAATTTGTTATTAGCATAATACCATAAATCCTCCTTCCTTTCAATAGACCTTTATCTATCTATGAAAAAATCTTTTTAAAAATGGCATAGGTTTTGCGTAAGAAATAGCAGGTGTCCGAAAAAGGCAAACTGCCCGAAAGGGCAGGACGCAAAGGCACCGGCCTAAA
>JAGGTC010000212.1 GCA_021163945.1 Deltaproteobacteria bacterium
GCACAACAGTTAGGCTCCGCAAAAATTGCTTCTGACAAATCTTTACCTATTTTCAGCTTGTTAACTTCGAATGCGGCAACAAACTTTATATCTCTAATGTGGTATCCGCCGAAATTTACGTGCATGAGGCCCGGAACGAATTCGCCTTCTTTTGCGTTTTTGTAGTATTCTACTCCTTGAATAAGAGCTGAAGCGCAGTTTCCAACTCCGGCTATCGCAACTCTTATTTCATTCAAATCGGGTTCTCCTTTGCCTAACATTTCTAGCTGTGTTATATTAAACTATTTTGAGCATGTTGATAGATAAATGAAATAAGGGAAAGCGAAAAATAGGAAGTGCTGAGAGGTGTAGTTATGGAAGAAGAAGTAAAGATTCGTTATGAACCCTTTAAAGAGCTTGTAATAATGCAGTGCACAAGGTTCTCTACAATAGAGGAGCTTGCAAGGTTCACCGCAATAATTGCAGGAGGTAAACCTTCTGGGTTGTACTGGGCTGAGGGAGTGGCATTCCTCTATTTTCCATTAACAGCCACAACTGACGCAGCAGCAAAAGAACTCATCGAAAATAGAAGAGTCTACTGGACTTTTCTGAGTTATGCCCCAATGCCAACTTACAAACCCCAAGTTGAAATCAAAGAGAAAATAATAATACCAGTAATTAACCTGTCATCAAACAAATTCTTTAAAAAGGTGGCTCAATGGCTGAAAGAACAAATAAAATAAAAATTGAAGGAAAAGTTTGCAGCGGAAAAGGAGTCGGCAAAAAATTCGTTCAACTACCCTGGGCGGGAAAACAGTTCTTAGAAAAATTAGGCTTCATTCCTTACCCGGGTACCCTAAATCTAATTTTAACTCAAAAAAGTATGGAAGAGAAAAAGAAATTGGAGAAAAACGAGGGAATTACCATTATTCCGGAGAAAGGATACTGCGAAGCTAAATGTTTTAGGGCAAAAATTAACGGAAGAATTCAAGGAGCAGTAATTATCCCTAAAGTTCAAAATTACCCAAAGGAAGTATTAGAGGTTCTTTCACCGTTAAACTTGAGAAGAGCATTAAACCTAAAGGACGGAAACCTAGTAGAAATCACTGTTTATTTGGGCTGAAGTTATTTTACTCCCTTTCTCTTGTAGAAGGCTTCCATATATTCCTCAAAGCATCCGCATTTTCGAAGGTAGTTTCCGTAACGTACGAGAGCATGCATGGCTCTTGCAGCATCTTCCGGAGAACCATAGGCTGGAATTCCATGCTTGTCAAACCTTGCGCGTATATACATGGCCATTTCAGTTTCACCTATATCGCAAGCCACAGCGGGTTTTTCATATTTTTTAACCAGATTAGCTACTCTATCGATGAAGTCTTCCATTAAAGCTGGCAAATGATGTAAACCGAGAATTATTATGCCGTCTATTTCGGGGTCGTCCAAAAGTATTTTCGTTGCTATTTCGAACATTTCAGAGGTTGCGGAGCCAGTTAAGTCAACTGGATTTAGGTTTGTTGCAAATTTTGGAATTTTCCCCTCTTTTTTGAGTTCTTCGAATTTTTGTATGGTTTCATCCGAGAACTTCTTGACGTTTAGGCCTCTTGATTCGCATTCGTCCACTGCCATTATTCCGGGGCCCCCTGCGTCTGTTATAATTCCAATAACGTTTCCTTTTGCCGGAGGCTGATAAGCTAGGGCTTTTCCTATGTCGAAGAATTCTTCCATGTCCCTTGCTCTTATAACTCCGCATTGCATGAAGGCTGCTTCGTATATCTGGTCTGTTCCAGCTATTGAACCAGTATGCGAAGCTGCTGCTCTTGCACCAGCAGAAGTTCTACCAGTTTTCAATGCGACAACAGGCTTTACTCTAGTTACCTTTTTTGCGGCTTCCATGAATTTTCTTCCTTCACGTATTCCTTCAACGTAAAGGAGAATAACGTGTGTTCGGTCGTCGTAAAGCAAGTATTCTAGCATTTCAGCTTCGTTAACATCGCATTTGTTTCCGAAGCTTACGAACTTACTTATTCCGAGTTGACGCCCAGCAAGGAAGTCTAGGGCTGAAGCGCCGAAGGCTCCGCTTTGAGTTACTATTGAAATGTTTCCCGCTATAGGTCTCGGAGTAGCAACCATTTCGTCTCCAGTGCTTAGAACCTTTGTTTCAGGTAGAAAAAGCATGTCAACTCCTGTTTTAGAGTCGTAGACCCCTAAACAGTTTGGACCTAATACTCTTATTCCAGCCTTTTTTGCAATCTCAGTAACTTCTTTCTCTAGTTCATGGTTTCCTATTTCGCTGAATCCCGCCGTTATTATTACAGCTGCCTTCACGCCTTTTGCTGCTGCTTCACGCATGATCCCAGGGACTATTGGGGCCGGAACAACGATTACTATTAAGTCAACTTTTCCTGGAATTTCAGTTAGCGAAGGATAACATTTGAATCCTAGAATATGCTCTTCCTTCGGGTTTACTGGGTATAACTCTCCCTTGAATACTCCTCTCCGCTTGTTATCTGCGAAGTTTTTGAAGATTACGTGTCCAGCCTTATTTATTTTTCTTGAAGCCCCTATAACAGCTACTGATTCCGGTTCGAAGAAAACGTGCATTTGCTTTACAAGTTCAGAATTCACCCATACTCACCTTACCAGTCTTACGATTACAATGGGCTTGTGTTTCATTCTATTAAGCATTTCCCAAGAAACTCCAGTTAAAGATGTTGAAAAAGTCTGGGCCATATCCCAGACCGTTCGGCCAGTTCCAAAACCCCTCAGCCTATTTGAAAATTCAGCTATTCTAAGGGCGTTTTCAGCATCTAATTTCAAGCCAACTACAGCTACAGGGGTTGCACGGCGCCTTAAACGTAAAAAACGTCCAAAAACATAAGCCAAAAAACATTTAACATGAAAAATTCCCCTAACCATGCATGACCTAAGGGTAAAATGGAAATTTCTAAAAGAATACGTTTTATCTGTGTCAACTATCATAACAGCCACTTTTTTCCCGAGCTTCTTCTCAATATACTTTCTAATTTTTTCCGCTACTTTCTCGGCTTTCCTTAACGGTAAGGCAACATAAGCATAGGGAAGATTGCTTCCGTCGATTCCATTTTCAGACCAAACATTTAACGCTTGTAGAATTCCAGCATAGCGAATTACCGTTTGCTTGTGACGTGCCCCTTCAAATAATGGATAGTTTCTTATCCTTGCAATATTTTCTCTCTTCATTCTCGCCAAAAAACAGAGAAAATATCCCCACACTATTCTCATCCAATATTTAGCTATTAAATAGGCAGTTTTCCTCGGTTTTATTTTAGATTCGTCAACGATATTGCCTATAGCTGTTGAAATTGCCTTTTCAGAAACAGTTATTATGTCACCGTCTTTTATCTTGTTTTTTAAAGCTTTAGCTATTTCTTCCAAATAATTGGTGCCAGGCATCCAGTATTTGGTTGTAACTGCTTTGGCTTTCAATTTCACTTGCAAGCATATCCCTAGCTGAGAGGATTAACTTTCATAAGTTTAGACTACTTATAAGTTAATTTAATCATAATTTTCAAATCGTGGAGTCTTTAGGTATGATTAGTTCCTATGATGTTGGAAGCCTCCCATTCGATGAAGAAAACAAACTAAATCTGTTTCTTGAAGGAGCCTTCTCCTACTTGTTCAATTCTGAGGAAAAATCAGCTGTTTTCTTTGAAAAGAAAGTCCTTCAAGCATTTTTAGACAAGCTTAACGCCGGAATAGAAGTTCCTAACTATCCTCAGTTCCGCGACATGAACTCCATGTTCCTTTCCATGATAGACGGTATAGAAAAAATTAAAGAAGGATATGTGGAATTTGAAAAACTTTCATTGAAAAGGGATAAGGGCAACGGTGTTATTCCAGAGGTTGAAGTTATTAGAAGAAAAGCCAAGGAACTATCTGCCGAACTCGGAACACCTTTAAAAATTAAAATTTGTATTACTGGTCCCTACACCCTTTCAAGCTTATTCTTATACAAAAATGAGGAAACATTCCTTAAATTAGCTGAAGTTCTAGCGAAAATCGTTGAAATCAACACATTCAGCGATAAGCATTGTAAGACAGAGATTGTAAGTTTGGATGAACCAACATTTGGATTCATAGACGACCCCCTACTGGATTACGGTTCACCGGGCAGAGAAAAACTCCTCAAAGCCTGGGATAAAATATTTCACGTTGCACATGTCAAAGATGCCAAAACATGCATGCATCTTCACAACACCTCGGACAATCTTTTCTGGGAAACAAATTATCTTCAAATTTTAGAATCTCACGTCAATGATAACCTTTACAGAAATAAAACTGTAAAGAAAAAGCTGGAGGAAAAAGACAAGTTTTTGAAAGCCAGCATCTGCATAACAGATTTCGATCAACTTATAAGAATACACGCAAAAACTCATTCAACTGAAAACTTAACTCAATTGGACTTAAACAAATACGTTGCCGAAGCATGGAAAAATATACGTTCAGGAAAACTCGACCCAACAATTTTCCTAGAAGAAACAGAAACTATGAGAAAAAGGCTTAGAAACGTAATTCAACTATTTGGTGAAGAAAGAGTTTTATACGCTGGCCCAGAATGCGGGCTTAGAAGCTTTCCAAGCTATAACTGTGCAATAGAATATTTACAGAGAACAGCCAACGCAGTAAAACATTTCTCAATAAATTCATAAATGATGATCTCTGCCTTTTATTCCTTTAATTCGAGAATAAAAAGAGCCCTATTCAATTCGTATAACGGGCCGGTTTTAGAGAAGTCTTTAATGAATTTTTCAAAAATTTTCCTTGAGAAGAGGGAGTATTCAACGCAGGGGCTTATTACGCCTCCAGCTTTAAGCTCGGCGATTAGGACATCAGCATCTTTCGGATAATTATGCTGCTTACACATATTTTCAAGAAGTGCCTTACTTACAAATCGCTTCAAGTAAGCATTTTTAACTAAATCCTCTACTACATCAATTGTAACTTGCTGGTTTGGCTCCTTTATTTCGTCTAGATAATCCTTAACGGCTAATTTCCAGTTCCATATGCCTTCAGACATTAAACGTTTAAACGCGAATGCTATGCATGGGGGGACCTCGTATTTTTCTCCTGGTTTAGGTCTGTTTAACCTATTACTCCATTGAATACTGCCTTGATGCTTTGTTCTCGCCGGAAGCATGAGCTTCCAATATTCCATAGCCAGACTTGCCTCTACAGCTAAGCTTTCGGCTTTTTCTTCTTTTTCTATTCTTTTGGCTGCCGATAAAATTTCATTAAAATCTATTTGCCGCTTTTCAGTAAGTAAAAGTTCAACTATCATCTTACTTATTTCTTCGTCCTCGTTAAAGAGGGACT
>JAGGTC010000157.1 GCA_021163945.1 Deltaproteobacteria bacterium
GGGCAACACTCCCTATTATTTTGGGGGAGAAACTGGCCATCAAAGTACTTTATTTAACCACTATAGGTATAATCATTATGACCTTTTTGTGCGTCTTATTAAATGTATTCCCCAAGCTGGGATTGGCCTATGGCATAGTGCTAATCTTTTTCTTCTATTATCTTTTAAAGATAGGGAGAAGGGATATAGCACCAGGTATCATATCAGAGGCCACTATGGATGGCCAGCTTATATTTATGGGCATTATTAGCCTTTTGGGGAGAGTTATTTGAAGGTAATTCCATTTTCAAAAAGAAAAAATGATAAAGATAGGGCATGGGTAGAGGTATTCTTCACCCCTTTAGAGTATGAGGCCTATATCATTTATGGCCTGCTCAAGTCACGTGGGGTCCCTTGTCATATCCAGCGTTTAAAACACCTGCCCCACCCTGTGGATCTTGGCCAATTGGGTGGATTTCACATCTTGGTACCCAGTATTTGGGAGAAGATAGCCAAGGGTATTATAGAAAATGCTGGTTAGTGTAATCATCCCTACATATAATAGGGCAAATTTTTTAAAGGAGGCCATAGATTCTGTATTAAATCAAGACTATAAAAATTTTGAATTAATTGTAGTAGATGATGGCTCAACAGATGAAACTGCCTCTGTGCTCAAAGGATACTATGATAAAATAAAATATATTCGTATCCCCCATCAGGGCGTAAGCAGGGCCAGGAATGTAGGTATTGAGCAAGCAAAAGGGGGGCTTATTGCATTTCTTGACTCTGATGACCTTTGGATGCCCAAGAAATTGAGTATACAAGTAGAATTCTTTAAAAAGCATCTTGATGCCCTGGTCTGTCAGACAGAGGAGATTTGGATAAGGAATGGGAGGAGGGTAAATCCAAAAAAGTACCACATAAAGCCATCAGGGATGATATTTGAGCAGTGTTTAAAAAGGTGCATGGTGAGCACCTCATCTGTTATGGTACGCAGGTCATTATTTGAATCAATTGGTGTGTTTGATGAATCATTTTATGTCTGTGAGGATTATGAAATTTGGCTCCGTGTCTCTGCAAGGTATCCCATCTATTTCCTAAAGGAGGCATTGGTGATAAAGAGGGGAGGGCACAGTGATCAACTCTCTAAGACACCTTGTCTGGACAAGTGGCGAATTAGTGCCATCGAAAAATTGTTAAGTAAAAACACCCTCTCCCCCTCCCAACGTCATCTGGCCATAAAGGAGATGACCTTAAAGTGCAATATCTATGGAAATGGTTGTATAAAAAGGGGAAGGTTAAAAGAAGGCCTTTATTACCTCAACCTCCCCAAAAAATATACTCAATCCCTACCTTAAGGCGCCTTTTATCTTTTCGGCAGCAGCCTTGATCTTTTCCATATCGCCTGGGATCATCTCCCAAGAGACCTTTAGTGCATCACCTTCTCTTCTTGGGATAAGATGGACATGCAGGTGTGGTACCATCTGTCCGGCCAATCTGCCATTTAGTTGGACTACTGTAAGTGCCTCTGGTTTCAATGATTCTTTTATAGCCCTTGCTATCTTATGTGCTACCTCCATCACTGCCAATAGATCCTTTGCCTCGATCTCAAAAATATTTTCAGCGTGTTTCTTTGGTATGACCAAGGTATGGCCATCATTGATTGGATTGATGTCCATAAATGCCAGTACACTTTCATCCTCATAGACCTTCACTGCTGGTATCTCCCCTTTAACAATCTTACAAAAGATACAATCCCCCATCTCTTCCTCCTAATCTCTGTGTTTCAATAAATATGCCTCAATAAACTCATCTATCTCCCCATCCAAAACGCCTTCTACCTCCTTTACCTCTATTTGGGTGCGGTGATCCCTTACCAATTTGTATGGATGCAAGATGTAAGACCTTATTTGATTCCCCCAGGCAATCTCCTTTTGTGTATTATAGATGGCCCTCTTTTTTTCCTCCCTTTTTTTCTTCTCTAAGTCATAGAGACGGGATCTCAAGATCATCAAGGCAATTTCCTTATTCCTGTATTGGGACTTTTCGTTTTGACACTGAACAGAGATGCCTGTGGGCAGGTGTGTGATGCGTACGGCCGATTCTGTCTTATTCACATGCTGCCCCCCAGGGCCACTTGCCCTAAATGTCTCAATCCTCAAATCACTATCCTTTATTTCAATCTTGATCTCATCGCTTACCTGAGGGTATACAGATACGGCTGCAAAGGAGGTATGGCGACGTCCACTTACATCAAATGGAGAGATGCGAATTAGTCTGTGAATGCCACTCTCTGCCTTCAGGTAACCATAACTGTATTCACCCTCTATCAAGAATGTCACATTTTTTATACCAGCCTCATCTCCATATAGGATATCCATTATTTTTGTGTGAAACTTCCTCCTCTCTGCCCACTTAATATACATCCTCAAAAGCATCTCTGCCCAATCTTGGGCATCTGTCCCCCCAGCACCAGCATGGATCTCTACGATGGCATTGCACTTATCATCTGGGCTATTTAAAAGGGCATCTATCTGTAGCTTTTTTACCTCCTTTTTAAGACCCTTAAGGCCCTGCTCAACCTCTTTTAGGGCAAAGGCATCATCCTCTTCTAATGCCAATTGAAAAAAGAACTCCAGCTCCTCTAATCTCTCCTTTTGTTTCCTCCAGGACTCGGTGATGTCCTCAAGTCTTCTCTTCTCTTGTAAAAGCCCCTTAAACTCATCAATTTTTTTCCAGACCTGCTGTTTTGATAAGATCTTGTGTAGCTCTTTTAGTCTATTTTCCTTCCCCTCAATGTCAAAGATAGCCCCCTAATTGTTTTAGACAAGTGCTTAATGATTCTAAACCTTCTTTAATTTCTTCCATAACAATCCCCCCAATTTCCAAAAACACTGAATAAATATAACACACAAACAGGAGATGGCCAAGATGTCTCCATGTTTTGTATAAAATGTCCTCTCCTTTAAAATAGGCAATTCTTCACAAAAATATCCACTAGTAAACAAGGATGACCTATTGATTATCTCACCAGTAGGCTTAATAAATGCACTAAAGCCAGTATTTGCCGATCTGGCGATGCCCCTTCTGTTCTCTACCGCCCTTATTGCCAACATGGAGAGGTGCTGGTAAGGGGCGCTAGTCCTCCCAAACCAGGCATCATTAGTGATATTTACCAATAGCAGTGCACCTTGCTTTACTAATTTCCTACTCAATTCTGGAAAGATTCCCTCAAAGCAGATCAACACACCTAATGGATATCTAAAACCACTTAGTAACTTAATGGTCCCGGGGGAAAAGTCACCAATTATATTCACTACATTTGGTAAAAAAGACAAAAGACGCCTGCAGGGGATATACTCTCCAAATGGCACCAAATGCACTTTATCATAATAAGACACAATTTTTCCTTCAAAATTGACTAGGTAGGCACGATTAAAGTACTTGACAGTCCCCTCTTTTGATTTGTAGGCTGGACTCCCTAAAAGAAGGGGGATCTTTATCTGCTTGATTAGATTTAAAATACGTTTTTGATAAAGGGAAGGTTCTTGAAAGTAAAAGGGAATAGCGGTCTCTGGCCAAATGATAATCTCTGGCCTCCTCTTTACTGCCTCCTTTGTTAAACCCTCATATATCTCAATAGTCCTCTCTTGAAATGCCTTTTTCCATTTCTGTGATTGGTCTATGTTCCCCTGTATTACTGCCAATTTTATCTTTGGTTGTGAGGCCATAAGCATTGATAGGTTATTTATCTCTCTTTTTCCATAGGACAATACACCCCCCATAATTAATAATAGAAATACAATCCCTAGGATCCCCTTTTTGGGTGTGTATATAAATTGAAAAAAAGTGGCATTTGCCAGCATTAGCAAGAATGATAATAGATATACCCCTCCTATATCGGCTATTTGGATAAATTTAAGCCACTTGTATTGGGAGTATCCTAAAAGCTCCCAGGGAAAACCTGTAAGAAAATTGGCCCTTATATATTCCAATCCCACCCAAATAGCACTGGCAGTAATAGGAAATAGCCAACTTTTCTTGTCCATACTCTGGACAAATAATGAGAATAAGGCAAAGTATAGACTTAGGTAAGTTACCAATAGCACTAGAAGAAAGATGCCAGAAAGATAAGATAGCCCTCCATATTTGACAGTAGCATATACGATCCAATAGAGGAGGCCAAGGTATTGGACAGCCCCACAGAATAGCCCCAAATTAAAGGCCTTAGATAAACCTACGTTAGTTAAGGCAAAAAAGAGGGGGATAAAGGCTATCCAGGCCAGGGGATAAAATTTAAAGGGAGGAAAGATTAAGACAAGAAGGGATCCCGTTAAAAAGGCCAGTGCATATTTAGACATTAACTAGGATAAAATAAGGCCTCTGTAGATATACCAAATATCTGAGCAAGCTTTTTTAAATTTTTGTCCTTAGGAATGGATTTATTCTTTTCCCAGAGGTTAATAGTAATCCTTGCACACCCCATATGCCTTGCTAGTTCTGCCTGGGTCCACCCCTTAAGGCGTCTAAGCAGCCTTATCTTTTTTCCTACATCACCTTGACGATAGGCCCTACGATACTTAGAATCAAATGCCCGTGCAATGGCCTTTTCTAGTGTCTTTTTTGCAATCCTAACAATCTTTGCACATTCTGTATTTTTATCTTTGTAATAGAGTTGTTCTAGAAGCATGAAGGTCCTATAGGCTATATGTAGTGTGTCTTTGTATTCTCTATGCAGTTGCCTCTCAAGTTTACCTACGGGCAGCAATCGACCACTTTGATCCTTGCATAAAGGTGCAATATGCTCTTCCAGATACCGGTTTACCAAGCCTTCCCAATTAGGTGTGCAGAGGGTATGTGTAGCCTTTAGTATCTTTTGCCTAACTGCCTCCCTTGTCAAACCATAGCCCTTACCAATCTCACTTAGTGTTTCTCCATAGAGATAGCGCCTAATGAAAAATACCCTTTCCTTCTCTGGAATTATTCGGGCCATTTCCTGAAGGATTTCACCAAATGGGGTCTTCATAAATTCTGCCTCTATCTCCCGCCAATTGTAAACAAATCGTGATAGCTTTTCCATTAAACTTTCAACGGATTTGTACCAGAGATTTCTAATGGCCAAGGCCTCCTTTACAGAGGTAGAGGCAAGGTTTCCTAGTGTTTTGATGTTTAACTCTGAACAAAGCTTTGCCTCACGTTCATTAAGCACTAAGCACTCTACTGGGAAGTCCTTAAATTGAGAGAGCAATCTTGGATTTGTCTTTTCCCCTAAACTTGTAAATTCTGTTAGTCGTCCCATTTCAATTAAAATATAATACTTTTTTTTGTCTTATGC
>JAGGTC010000188.1 GCA_021163945.1 Deltaproteobacteria bacterium
CTCTCTAACTAGTCTTATAAAAAAATATACTAACCAGAATATTGATAAGACCAGCCTAGAGGATGAGAGAAAAAAAATACTAGAAGAAGTCAAGCGATTTCCAGAGCTATCAAATATTGTAATAGATACTGTTAATATCAGGGCAAATCAAGGGGAAAATGACTTTAGGGCCCTATTGCATAGAAAACATACCTGGCGCCATCTAAATCTCAGCTATTTTGTCCCCAACAACATTTATGTCTTTTATAAAAGAGAGGGTCTATATGCATATAGGATTCATTCCTCTAGAGAGATAAAAATTGATTCTAGGGAAATCACAATATATTTTTTAAGTGTCTTATATAAGGTCTCACCTTTGTGTAAGATTAGTGGATTCTATTACAAGGATCATATCCTAATAAATTATTCAGGTATTATTGAGGACATTAAACAAATAAGGAGGGAAATCAGAAGACCAGATGAGGAATTCCCTGAAAGGAGCATATTATTTAAAAAGATATTTGGCAATCTGAAAGGCAGAGAGGTCTTTAACAGGCTAATGAGAGAATATCTATATCATGAGATAACTCATCAGTCTAATGTGTCTTTACTCTCAAGGTGGAAGGAAGAGGGCTATACCCCTATCCCCCCTACAGAGCTTGTACCAGATGGGGACTTTTATTGGAGGGTAATTGATGAAGTAGGCGCTTATCTTGGCCAGATTGCTATAAGCGCCAACCCAAAATTTGTAATAGTTACCTCACTTCTGCCCAATATCCATTCTTGGAGCCCAAGCATTGAATATGGGGACACCAGTAGGATAATTATCCATCATCTATTTAACAAATTTAAGAAATATAGTTGGTTTGAATCTAGTTATCTGTCAGATATTGAATTTATCGATTCCCTCAGTGATGAACAGATAAGAAATGCAGCAAGAGAATTGTTTGAAGAGACATTCAAAAGGCCATTGCCTAAAAGAGACCTCCTTGAGGAGGCCATGAAAAAGACCATCTATACAATTGGCTCAAGTACAAGGGATGCACAGGAGTTTTTGGAGATACTAAAACACTATAATATAAGGTGCCTTATAGATGTGAGGAGCTTTCCTACTAGTAAATTTGAACACTTCAAAAAGGAGAGGCTAAAAGAATTGCTGGAGGGAGAAGGTATCAGGTATATCTATTTAGGGAAGGAATTGGGGGGTTATAGAAGGGGCGGGTACGAGGTCTATATGAAGACAAACAATTATCTAAAGGGGATTAAAAGATTAGAGAAGATAGCAGAAAGAAATTCCTCTGCCATTATGTGTGCTGAAAGATTTCCATGGCGCTGCCATCGCCGATTTATTAGCCAAAGCCTTAGAGAGAGAGAATGGGAAGTAATTCATATCCTTGAAAAGGACAGGATATGGCAAGGAAAAAATTATTAAAAATACTTACTTTAACCGCCCTAATCCTATTTTTTGCATGTGCCAAAGTAAGACAGAGAAATCTGTGGGAGGTCTGTGATTATCTAAGATCTAGGGAGTTTGTTGATTTGACCCATGCATTTTACCCAGGCATCCCCCATTGGCCAGGTTTTCCGGATGAGGAGATAGAAACGCTTTATTGGTATGAAAAGGGTGTAGGGACTATGGGTTCTGGTTTCTTTGCTACAAAATACTACCTTGTAGGACAGTGGGGGACCCATGTAGACCCACCTGCCCATTTTTGCAAGGGGAAAAGGACACTAGATGAGATTGGGGTAAAGGAGATGATCATGCCCTTAGTGGTAATTGATGTGCACAAAAAGGTAGAGAAAGACCCAGATTGTGTACTAACCTTAAGAGACATAAAGGCATGGGAGCAGGTACATGGCCCTATCCCTGAAGGGGCATTTGTCGTAATGAGGACAGATTGGTCAAAGAGGTGGCCTGATATGGATGCCATGAGAAATGAGGACAGTTACGGCATTGCCCACTATCCTGGCTGGAGTTTGGAGGCGCTAAGGTATCTTTATGAAAAGAGAAGGATTTGTGCCTCAGGGCATGAAACCTTAGATGCAGACCCAGGGATCAAGACAAGCAAAGGGGTCTATGAATGTGAGTACTATATTCTGTCACAAGACCATTATCAAATTGAACTCTTGAAAAATCTAGACAAGGTACCTGAGAGTGGGGCAATTGCCATTGTAACATTTCCCAAACCAAAAGGAGGCTCTGGCTTTCCTGCCCGCGTATTTGCTATCCTGCCATAGTTGACAAGTAGCTACTTTGTAGCTATTATATAAATATGATTGAAGTAAGTATAAAAGAATTTAAAAATAAGGCTACTTCTTTAATAAGAGGGAAAATGCCTATTTTAGTCAAAAGACGAGACAAAAGTGTGGGTCTTTTCATTCCTTTAGATGATATAGATAGTCTTCCTTTAGAAATACGACTTATTGCCTTAGAAAGACTCACAGACGTAATTAAAGCTGAAATGAAAAAAAGGGGCTTGAGTGAGGAAGAAATCCTTAAAGATTTTGAAGCTTGGAAGAAAAAATAGCAGTAGATAGTAATATCATAATAGCAGCTTTACTTAAAGGAAAAGCCTATTTTTTAATTAAAGAATTCAGTAGGCAAGGTATAAATTTCATTTCAACTAAGGCTAATCAGAAAGAGGTTTTGAAATATTTGCCTTTTATTGCAGAAAAACTAGAGTTAAAAGTTGATTTTATTAAAATAGCCTTTTCTTTGTTACCTATAAGGTATTTAGAACCTTCAAAAAAGTTTTTGGAAAAGGCAAAGTTAATAATTAGAGACCCTGATGATGTTCCTTTACTTGCTATTGCTTTAGGACATAAAATACCCGTTTGGACAAATGATAAAGATTTTGAAAACACAGGAATAGAAGTTATTACTACCCAGGAAATGGCTAAAAAAAATTAATCTTTAGTACCCCCTACAATAATCTCAGGCAAAAGGAGGGTAGGTTGGCCATCGGTAACAGGTACAAGTTGGCTATCCTTTCCACAACTTCCTATATTAAATCCCAGGTCATTACCTACCATCTCTATGGTCTCTAGCACCTTTGGGCCATTGCCTACCAGATTGGCACCACGTACAGGCTCACAGACCTCTCCCCCCTCTAGAAGATAGGCCTCGGATGCCTCAAAGATAAAGTCTCCATTTACGGTATTTACTTGCCCCCCTCCCATCTTTTTTACAAAAAGCCCCTTTTGTACAGACTTAATAATATCCTCAGGTGGGGTCTTGCCAGGGGCTATATAGGTATTGCTCATTCTTGGTATAGGCTTAAATCTATAGGACTCCCTCCTCCCATGGCCATTTGTCTCCCCCCCTACCTTTGATGCATATTCTAAATTAAAGAGATACGACTTTAATATCCCATTTTCCATCAAAACCACCCTTTTGGCAGGCATACCTTCATCATCATAGCTATAAGAGCCATAATGAAAGGGAAGTGTGGGGTCATCTATTACTGTAACCAGGGGTGAGGCCACCTTTTCTCCTATCCTATTTGCATACACAGAAAGCCCCTCCAATGCCAAATCTGCCTCTAGACCATGGCCAATGGCCTCGTGTATCATTGTACCACCTGCTTCACTAGAGAGGACTACAGGCATAGGGCCACTTGGTGCAGGCCTTGCCTTAAGCATCTTGACTGCCCTCTCAGAGGCAATCTCTGCTACCCTCTCCACTGGTATCCTCTCAAATAGCTCTAAGCCCAAACTGCCCCCTATGGGCTCATAGCCCGTTTGTAAAACATTACCATCAGAGGCCACTGCCTGGACATAAAAAACCAACCTTGCCCTCTCCTCATTTATAAAATTGCCTAAGGAATTGATGATTTTTACCCTCTGTCTTACCTCCTTATAGACAACCTTTACCTGTTTAATCAATGGACTCTTCCCCCAGGCAGTCCTTTCCGCCCGCCTTACCAAATCTACTTTAGATTTTAGAGGAGATCCCCATGGGGGTATCTTTATCTTAGGATAGATTTGTTTTATCTCACCAACGGTAATCCCCTTTTTAGAACAAGAGATTTGGCTAGAAAGGTAACCAGCCAGATCCACTAGGTCTTTGAGGTCATTGGTAAAGCCATAAAATGTCTGTCCAGAGCAAAGACAGCGCAATCCCACACCCCTATCCAGACCAAAGTTTATCTTTTCTATCTTTTTATCCTCACAAATAATGCTTGCCTCCTCCCTCTCCTCAAAGAATACATCTGCTATATCGCACCCATTGCTTGTAAGCCTTCTTAATACCCTCTCTAAATCCATAATCCCAGATTTATGCAAATTATAGCGCTGTTTTACACTGGGGCCTCGCCCCAGACCCCATTTTGCCAAATACCAAAGTCACTCTTTAAAAAGGAATAAATTATCGCATAATTTGGGATAATTTCTCTACCCCATATCTCTCAAAATATGCACTGATATTCCTTCTTATCCCCTCTTCTATCCCCCTCTTCGCAAAGATTTCTCTAAAAAGCTCTAGAACATTGCTCATCGCATAATATGGAATCCCCATTTTTTCAATAATCTGCCTAACGCCTTTTCCATCATCCCTTCTTTCCATCCTATCGGTTATTACAATCGCTGAAATTACATCAACACCTACCCTCTTTAAATTATCTATAGTGGCAATTAGGGAGCTACCAGTGGTGATTACATCCTCTATAACTATTGTATCTCCCTTGGGCATCCCCAAAAAATACCTATCTTTTTTCTCTCCATGTTTCTTTTCTTTCCCCCTGCCCATAGGTAGGGCATGGCTTCCCATCCTATAATTTGATTGTCTCCTTGCCCACTTATATTGGGTTATTATGGCCAGCTTTGTTGCACCCTCTGGGACGCCATAAAAACAATCAGGCCTTAGCCCTAGGCCCTCAACAAAACTAATAATATAGTCTGTCAATCTATCTATAAGATAGACATCATTGCAAATGCCTCTAAAGTTTACATAAAAAAAAGAAGACCTACCTGACCTTAGTGTTATGGGTTCCTTGAGGAGGCTTATTACATTGTGTTTAATTATAAAATCATTAAATTCCTTTTGATTAAATCTACTCATTGATATATCCTGATATTGTACTAAGGCAGTTGTCTTTCATCTCTTGATAATACGAGAGATATCGCCTCTCTTGATATACAAATGACTTAAAATTTTCTTCTAAATCCTGCAAAAATCTCTCAACGGCCCTTTTTATCTCTGACTTGCTATTTGCCCTCTCTAGCATGAAATCAAAGATTGTGATCTTGGTATTGACATACCTTTCCAGCATAGAACGCTGGGGACATGCAAGCTTTCCACCAGGTGCATCCTTATAG
>JAGGTC010000147.1 GCA_021163945.1 Deltaproteobacteria bacterium
TTGCCCATTATAGGCCGAGCTTAACCTGTTGTCTAAATTTTGGGGTCCATTATAAGGAAGAAGAGTAAATCAATTTATTAATGCTAAAGGGATGGGAGATGATGGATCTCCTTATGTAGAAGTAGGTGATATTATAAAAGCTACAATAATTTTATATAGACGTGCAGGTGTTGATGCCTCTAAATTCTTGGAGGTCTCCAAGGTTCTTGATTCATATGCCAAAAAGTTAAAAGAACACTTTTCTGAATTTACAGAAAAACTCATAAAGTGTAAAAGTAGCAAATTCCATTATACTCCAAAGGTCCGTGCTAAGGTATTACTGGGCAAGCTAATAGAAGGTAGCAAAACTTGCCAAAGACTAGCTAATAAGTTGTGAGAATTTCCACCAAATTCCTCACCTTTCTTTATTTAGAGGTATTTTAATTTTGAATAGGCTTAATTATAATTTTATAATTTAGGTATGAACAAAGCCATTTGCCTTTATGGTGCTAGGGAGCACAATCTAAAGAATATCCACCTAGAGATCCCAAGGGATAGATTTACTGTAATTACGGGTCTAAGCGGTTCTGGAAAATCTACCCTTGCCTTTGATATCCTCTTTGCAGAGGGGCAGAGGAGGTATATTGAGAGCCTTCCCGCCTATGTGAAACAGTATCTAAACATATTGGATAGACCTGATATAGACCTCCTTACAGGTATCCCCCCTACTGTAGCCATAAATCAACGTACAAGCAATTTTACCCGCCGTTCAACGGTTGCCACCATAACAGAGATATACCACTACTTAAGGCTCTTATTTAGCAAAATAGGCATTCAATACTGCCCAAGGTGTGGAGGGCACATAAAGGCATTAAGTAAAAAGGAGATGCTAGACAGTATAATCTCCTTTTATAAGGGAGAGGAGATAACTATCCTGGCACCAAAGGTCATAAGGAGAAAGGGGTTCCACAAGGATATTTTACATCGGGCCCTAAAGAAGGGTTATAAAGAGGCAAGGATTGATGGAAAGATTTTTTCAATCCCTGATGCACCACAACTTAGCAGATATAAAGAACACAGTATTGATTTAGTAATAGGAAGGGTAAATGTCTCACCTAGGGATTTTTCTAAATTGGATGATACAGTCTCTCAGGCATTAGATGCAGGAAATGGCCTATTTTATGTATTGAGTCCGGAAAGGGGTGAAAAGATTTATGGGAAAAAGAGGTTTTGCCCTAACTGTCAAATTGGCTTTCCCCCATTAGACCCACGCCTCTTCTCATTCAATAGCCCCTATGGGGCATGCCCTACCTGCGAGGGGCTTGGAACTATTGGGGAAAATGGCACTATCTGCCCAAGATGCAGTGGAAAAAGGCTAAATGAGATTGCCCTTTCTGTAAGGATAAATGGCCTAAATATATGGGATATGACAAGTCTATCTGTAGATGCGGCTATCCCTTTTTTTAAAGGGCTTAGATTCAATGAGAGGGAGATTCAGATTGCTAGACCCATCATAAAGGAGATCTTAAACCGATTAGAATTCTTAAAGAGGGTTGGCCTTCCTTACCTTACCCTAAATCGAGGTGGTGATACCCTCTCTGGGGGTGAGGCACAGAGGATCAGGCTGGCTACAGGACTTGGCTCAAACCTAAAAGGTGTGTGCTATATCTTAGATGAACCTACCATTGGCCTTCACCCTAGGGATAATGAAATGCTCATAAGCACACTAAAGGCACTAAAAGAGGCTGGAAATAGCGTGATTGTGGTTGAACATGATGAAGAGACCATCAAGGCAGCAGATTTTATCATAGACCTAGGGCCTGGACCTGGGAGAGAAGGCGGAAATGTGGTAGCTATGGGGACACTGAAGGATATTTTAGAAGATGAAACATCCATTACTGGAAAATCTCTATGTAAAACACATAAGATAACCTCTAGGCTCAGGAGGGCAAGGGATGGAAAGTTACTTAAGGTAATTTGTGCAACTGCCTATAATCTAAAGTGTATTGATGTAACTATCCCTTTGGGCACACTTGTATGTGTTACTGGTGTCTCTGGCTCAGGGAAGAGTAGTCTGGTAAGGGAGGTAATCTATAAGGGGGTAAAGTCCCTCTTGCAGAAGAGGGGAAAGATTGAAAATTGCAAGGATATATTAGGGGTAGAACACATAAATCGTGTCTTAGAGGTAGACCACAGCCCTATTGGCAGGACACCACGTTCTACACCTGGGACCTATATTGGTTTTTGGGATGAGATAAGAAAGCTTTTTTCTATGTTACCAGAATCTAGGGCAAGGGGTTATAGGCCAGGTAGGTTCTCATTCAATGTCCGTGGGGGGCGCTGTGAGAATTGTGCAGGCCAGGGAAAGATAAAGGTAGAGATGAGTTTTTTGCCAGATGTGTATATAAACTGTGAGGTCTGCAATGGAAGGAGATTCAATCAAGAGACACTGGACATAAAATATAAAGGGAAAAATATAAGCGAGGTACTGGATATGACTGTGGATGAGGCGGCAGATTTCTTTTCTGCAGTGCCAAATATATACAGGCCGCTTATGATTTTAAAGGAGATGGGCTTAGGCTATCTAAGAATTGGCCAAGGTAGCAATACACTCTCTGGGGGTGAGGCACAGAGGATAAAGCTTGCCTCTGAACTCTGCAAGGCAAATCAGGGGAAGACACTTTATATACTAGATGAGCCTACAACTGGCCTACACATTGCAGACATAAAAAGGCTTATGCATGTACTTCAAAGATTAGTAGATTTGGGCAATACCATTATAATAATTGAGCATAACCTTGAGGTAATAAAGGAGGCAGATTTTATCATTGACCTTGGCCCAGAGGGCGGTGAGGAGGGGGGGTATGTAGTAGCCATGGGGGATCCCTATGAAATTATGAAAAATGAGAAATCATATACAGGTAGGTTTTTAAGGAGGTATATAGAACAGACTTGATTAAGAAGGAGATTAATTTTATCATGATATAAAATGAAATTTTGAGGATTTTAAATGTTTACAGGGTTGATACAGGGAAGGGGAAAGGTCGTTAGGGTTGAGAAGGTAATAAAGGGGCTAAGACTCTTTTTGAGGCCACTATTTTCATTAGATGACTTAAAGATAGGGGATAGCATTGCTGTTAGTGGGGTGTGCCTTACAGTAGTAGATATAGGCAGGGATGGATTCTCTGTAGAACTCTCACCTGAGACAATAAGTCGTACTACCTTTTCTTATATAAGGCAGGGACAAGAGGTAAATCTAGAACAGCCACTACGCCTGGGAGATAGGATAGGTGGGCATCTAGTTACTGGCCATGTAGATACAGTTGGGACAGTAACAGACCGTAGGGAAAGGGGTGAGAATATAATATTCGCATTTTCCATTCCAGATGAGTGGATGCCTTATGTAGTAGAAAAGGGCTCAATTGCCATAGATGGGATTAGCCTTACTGTAAATAGGTGTTTTAGGGAGGGCTTTGAGGTAAATATAATCCCCTATACTGCAAAGGTCACTACTATAGGCCAATGCAGAATAGGTGATAAGGTAAATATTGAGACAGATATCGTTGGAAAGTATGTATTGAGGCTACTCTCTAGCTGGCAGGATAAAAAAATAGATAAATCATTCTTAAAAAGACATGGTTTTTGGTAAGACATGGGTTTTGTGTGGTCTATAGGTAGACTGAGAAATATTGAGATTCGTATTGATTTTAGTTGGTTTATTGTCTTTATCCTATTAAGTTGGACCTTGGCTACATATTATTTTCCAAAGTACTATAGCTTTAGTCCTTGGCTAAGTTGGATTATTGGTATATTGGCCAGCCTTCTCCTATTTTTTTCAGTGCTTGTCCATGAGCTTGGACACTGTCTAGTAGCACAGAGACAGGGGAAAGAGGTAAAAAGCATTACCCTCTTTATCTTAGGAGGCATAGCCCAGATTGCAAATGAGTCTTCAAGCCCTTATGAGGAGTTTAGTATGGCCATTGCTGGCCCCTTGACCAGTTTTTCTCTGGCCATTGTATTTGCTATCCTTTGGTGTATTGCGGACAGTCTCAGTAGGCCTATTTTTGCCCTAGCTAAATATCTGACCATGATAAATGTCATTTTAGGCACCTTCAATCTGCTACCTGGCTACCCTATGGATGGTGGGAGGGTATTGAGGGCCATATTGTGGAAAAAAACAGGAAATATAAAAAAGGCCACCAAGGCCGCCTCAAAGGTAGGCCAGGCAATTGCCTTCCTCCTCATATCTTTTGGTGTATTTCAAATACTAACAGGCCTTTGGCTAAATGGCCTCTGGTTGATATTTATTGGTTGGTTCCTATATAATGCCTCACTAAAGAGCTATCAACAAACTTTATTAAGGGAAATTCTACGAGATATCAGGGCCAAAGACCTTATGGATACAAATTTTATCACTATTTTCCCTGATATTACCCTACAGCAACTTTTCAATGGGCAGGCCCTAACAGGTAGGCATAAGGCATTTATTATCACTGAGGAAAAAAAGATTTTGGGTATAATTTGTTTAGAGGACATTAAAAAAATAGCACCAGAAAGGTGGCCTTATATTTTGGTAAGAGAGATTATGATACCAAGGTCAGACCTTGTCTTGACCACACCAGAGGAAAATGCCCTCAAGCTACTTCACCGCCTCAGTAGTCGTGACAATTACCCAATTCCTGTAATATTTAGTGATAGGGTGGTAGGCACTATTACCCGTAATGACATACTAAAATGGGCACAAATAAGCTTTAAGACATAAATATATAATTTTGAGGTGAATTATGAGCTTAGTAAGGGCCCATGTGATAATTGAGGGTAGAGTACAAGGTGTATTTTTCCGCAGTTCTACACAGGATGAGGCCGTAAGGTTAGGGATTACTGGTTGGGTAAAGAATCGAAGGGATGGAAAGGTAGAGGCAGTATTTGAGGGGGAAAAGGAGAGGGTTGAAGAGATCATAAGATGGTGTCATGTTGGCCCACCTTGGGCAAAGGTAACAAAGGTAGACGTCTCCTGGGAGCCATATAAAGGCGAATTCAAAAGGTTCTCTGTTACCTATTAATTTTTTAAGGGCTTGTTGCCTCATTTAAATTCTATACCAAACCCAGTGAGCCACCTAGGCCACTTTCAATGACTGCATCAGGTGGTGAGCTCTGCAGTAATCAGATTGCAAAAGTCCATGCAGAGGGCTTTGGACTCCTCGCTAGCCAGCTGCCTAAGAAAGAAAAATGTAGATTAATTAAGAGTTTTTGTTGACAGAAATCATGAGGGATAGTAATATGGCTTTTAGGGAGT
>JAGGTC010000226.1 GCA_021163945.1 Deltaproteobacteria bacterium
ATGGCGGAATTAATGCCATATGCTCCCTACTAGAACGCTTTGATGCTGTCTCTCAGGTTCCATGGATAAAATGTGAGACCCTCTCATGTGGAGCGGTAGAGGTGGCCTTTACATCTCTTCTCAGACTTACATACCCTTACTGGATCAATAAGCCCAGTAAGTCTTGGCTTGCTGGAGCGTTCATGGCTTGGAGGAGAAATTCATATGAGGAAATCGGAACGCACTGGATTGTTAGGAACAGCCTTGTTGAAGATGCTGATCTTGGAAAAATAGCCTCAGAGTCTGGTTTATCAGTCAGCTTCTTCTACGCAAAGTACGCCCAGAGCACATGGGTATCGAGCTGGAGAGAGTCCTTGATAACCCTTCAAAGGATTTTATCTGTTAGAGCGCCAAGCAAGGCTACTGCTCTGCTTCTATTAATGTTATTTTCCGCAGTATCCCTCTTTACATATCTCATGCCTCTTTTAGTTACGTATGGATTAGTTAACCCTACCATAGGGGTTGTATATGTGATATCTACCTTTGGATATGCTTCTCTATCGCTACATGAAATTGACATGAACCCTTTGTCGCTTTTTCTAGCCCCCATAGGACTTATTATCGTAGGATTCTCTTTATTTATGGCTCGCCATGGGAAAATAATATGGAAAGGGAGGGAATTATGTACAAATTAAGTATTTAAGCGAAAAGACAATATAAGATCATGATGAGTGGTATTAGACTCCTAGGAGCCCTTTTGATAGTATTTTCTCTACTCATATTTGCTTATGTCGGGTATACCCTTCTATCTAAGGAAACTACAACGACTACGATCGTAGAGACGTCAACAGTTAAGAAAAAGCCTATTACAGGAAAAGCTGAGAAAACGAAGCCTCCAAAGACTAAAACTCCTCCTGTTGAGACTACTGGAGTTCCATCACCTACGAAGTCCCCTCCACCTACAGAGTCCAGTTCACCTACGAAGTCTAGCCAGCCCAAGTACGAAACAGGCTTCTTCTTATACAAATGGGTTAAATATAGAATAACCACGCGTGGCCAGACGTTTACATATAAATTTGAGAATGCGGGTGTAGAGAATGTTAACGGAAGGCCCTGCTACCACACGAAAGTTACGGTGGAGGGACCTCAAAAGGCTGAAATGGAAATTTGGTACGATAAGGAGACCTTACAGTGTGTTAAAGTAGCTATAACAATCCCTGGAGCTGGTACCAAGGAGATGTCGTGCTCCTCAGCCGAGCAGTCCATCCCTATATCCTCAGAGAAAAAGGAAACAATGAAGTATGTAGGTGAGGAGATCGTTACTGTCCCGGCTGGGGCATTTAAATGCTGGGTATTCGAGGGTGAAGGATTTAGGTCTTGGGTTTCGGAGGACCTCCAACTGCTAGTCAAATGGGAGGGTCAAGGCAGTAAGGGAGAGCTATTAGGGTATGGTTAGGATCCTATGATTGTTAGAGGTTCAGCTCACGCAATCCAGAAGTATTAGATGGGCCTAAAAAAGGGATCTGTGTAGTAAAAGGGATTACACTATCAGCACAGTCAACCCACTTCCTAATTCATTATTTGGGGAAATGGTCTCGATAATATTTCTCCGAAGCTCATTACTCTCCTATGAAGCTCTATGTGCAATGTCTTCATCTAGCTTCGAACTCGCGCGTGATTATTAGCTAATGTTGCTAGAAGCTTTAATCTCCCAATAAGACCCTCAATAGCAGCATAGATGCATCCATAACATCTCTCATAGATAATACTCCAACCGGCTTACCTTCTTCATCTACTACTGGAAGATGTGATACGTCGGCGTCCTTCATTTTTCTTATAGCTTCTTCCAGTGGTTCATCCGGTTTAATAGTTATAGGATTCTCAGTCATAATATCCCTGACAGGTATTCCCTTTCCACATAGCCCTCTGTAACCAGTATACAGGACATCTCTTTGGGTAACTATGCCAACGAGCTTCCCTCCCTCATCTACTATGAGGACACTTCCAATGTGATTCTCCCACATGACTTTTACGGCATCATCAGCTGTTGCAGTAACAGGAATCGATATTGGGGGCTTGCTCATTATGTCTTCGACTCTCAAAGGTACCTTTCTCCTAGGTTTCCATACAGGGGACATAATACCACCTAATAAGTTGTACGGGTAATAGCTTTAAACGTCACCAAGCTTACCTCTCTTTTTAACGATAGAAGAAGTTATGGTCTAGACTGTATAGTATGTGGCAAAGGTTGGTAGTAATTGCACATTTACCGAAGGAATGAGAGCTTAGGTTTCTCTACCATCGAATGCTAGGATGTAAAGGTTATTTTGGCTTCCTTTTGAGAAAGGCAGGGGATTATAATGAGGAAGTTGTTTGCAACCATACTTATTATCATCTTCCTAGTCATGGCAACACCGACCGAAGCATCAAGTAGGAGTATCGCATTTACTAAGGTTCCTGCGGTGTATCAGACGCCAGATGGGCTTACAAGGGGCTCGCTAGGTAATCTAACAGTGGAAATAGAACCCGGAAAAGGGAGGGTCTTCTTCTCAGCTGACCCTCTTACGCAGATCGACACACAAGGTGCCGCCAGGACCGCCGCGCTAGTCGCCAGTTATGTTCTTGGAAAAGATCCCCTCTCTTATGACTTCTATTATAGGTTAGAGTCAGATAGTATGATAATAGGAGGACCGAGCGCAGGGGCTGCTATGACCGTAGCTACCATAGCAGCGCTCCTTGGTAAGGAGCTGAGGCAGGATGTCCTAATGACCGGCATGATAAATCCTGATGGTACGATAGGTCCGGTAGGAGGTATTCCAGAGAAATTGGAGGCTGCTGCTGAGGGTGGTGCTAAGATATTCCTAGTACCAGCTGGACAGAGGATAGTTGTTAGAACCATTCCAAAGGAGGTTAGAATTGGTCCCTTTATTATGACTCAGGTCGAGAGGGAGAAAGTTGATCTGGTCGAGTTAGGCAAGAAGTTGGGAGTTGAGGTCAGAGAGGTATCTAACATCGCAGAGGCCGCAAAATACTTCTTAGGTATAAATCTGAAGATGCCCTCACCTAAAGAGCCAGAAGTACCAGAAGATGTGAAAAAAGTAATACTTGAATGGGTAGACCACTATCTAAATGCCAGCGAATCCATTTCTAAATCCGTAATGGTTAAACTGAAGGATGTTAGTTTTCCAGTGAGAAAAGAAGTAGAGGATATCTTGAAGAGTTCTAAGATGCTCGCTAATCAAGCTAGGAAAGAAATAAGGGATGGTAAGTATTACTCAGCATCTAGCTCCGCCTTCCAATCCACATTTCAAGCTGAGTATGCTAAGAGGCTTTTAGAATATGCCCTAGAGGGACCTAGCTCCGTTGAAAAGCTGATATCAGACGTGAGTTCATCTGTAAGGGAGATCGGAGCTAAGCTTAATGCAACTAAACCCAACAGCTTTAGTTCCCTCGAGGCATTAGTGGCGGCAAAGACAAGATACTACTTGGCTAAGGAGGCACTAGCAACAGGTGCCCGCTTAGCATCGAAGAAAGTTTACTTCGATAGCTCAAGTAATTGGGGAGCAATTCATACGCTTTCGTATGCGCTCTGGAGAGCGGAGACTGCCGAGACATGGACTTGGCTATTTAATGTTGGGAGAGGAGGCGTGGTCTCAGAAGATAGAGTTAGAAAGGTAGCGTCTATACTGCTCTACGAGGCTGAGAGCGTCGTTTCATATACGGTTAGCCTCTTACAAGATGTAGGAGGTTCCTCATCTCTCTTAGATGAGGCATCCAGCGATCTTGAGACAGCAGGTTCGGCTTTCTCCTCTGGAGATCCCTATGGTTCTCTCGGTCTGGCTGCAAGCGCACTAGCTAAGGCCACAGCAGCAATACACCAGTGGTTCACTAGTGATCCTAATGTCGTCTTAAGCTCCGTAAAGGAGATCTCATACTCTTCTATCAACGAGCTCTTATCCAGAGGAATAGCTCCTGTTCTAGCACTGAGCTATGCAGAGACAGCTAAGGCCTACGAAGAGGAGAAGGATATATTCAATGCAATTGTTTACTACGAAATGTCATCCGCTCATGCCCATATGCTCTCCCTCTTGTCTAGACAGTCAGAAAAACCCGTTCAGACCGGGACAGAGACTAAAACACAGACTCCTACTACGACTGTGACTCAGACACCTCCGAGTAGTACTCCACGGCCGACTGAGACAACTCCGAGTAGACAGGAGACGATTATCCAATATCTTCCCTTCCTAATAGCGTCATTACTCATAGGTCTGCTAATTGGGTACGCGCTTGGAAGGCATTAGAAGCTTATTACATCCCTCCTTTTCTCCTTAATAAAGAGAAGAGGATGCGGACATGTGGTGCCATGGCATCCTTAGTGGAGGATCTAACTAAATATAGAAGGGGAAAGGAGTGGCTCTCTAAGAACATAGAACTATTGAAGGAAGCTTACAGAGGTAAATATATAGCAGTTCTCGGGGATAGAGTAGTAGATCAGGATGAGGATGGTTATAGTCTCATCAGGAGGTTATGGTCAAGAGGCTTATATCCTGGACCAATAATAATAAAATTTATTGAATAATATTAGTTTTATGTTATAGATGTGCACTAATCACCATGGCTTCTCGTGGATTCCTTTGGCACGTGCCCCTGAATCAGTAATCTATCAGAGAATCTGGTAGGGGGGTTCTCAGACAATTTTTCCCATGGAATAAGGCTTAAAAGTAAGTTGAACAGCCACCCCAAGGGTCTCTTATGGCTCCAAGGAGAGAATTCCTGAAGATAGCCATTACAGGCACCATTGGCTTAGCAGTGGGAGCGATAATTGGTTCTTCTATTAGTAGCTCGAAGATCGCGGAACTAGAGTCTGAGATTGAGAGATTAAAGAGGAAACTTAGCGCTCGAAGCAGCACGATATTTCCTCCAGCAACTACGAGAGGTAAACCGGAAGGAGCCATCAACATCTACAACTGGTCTTACTACATTCAGGAGGCCCTCCTCGATGTATTCTCCCAAGAAACTGGAATTCCCAGGGAGAAAATTGTTTATGACATATTTGAAGATCCTGCAGAGCCTTTCGCTAAGCTTGAGGCTGGAGGGAGCGGATAT
>JAGGTC010000136.1 GCA_021163945.1 Deltaproteobacteria bacterium
GCTTTCGAGATATAGAAGAAGAAAAATAGGAGATTATGTGAAATGAAAATCGCTTACATCTATGATGCTGTTTACCCTTGGGTGAAAGGCGGAGCGGAGAAGAGGATTTATGAGATTGGTAAAAGGTTGGCTGATAAAGGGCATGAGGTTCACTGGTATGGGATTGGATGGTGGTTTGAGGGTAACAATGGTAGAACAATTGACCACGATGGCATAATCCTGCATGGTGTTTGTGAGCCGATGCAACTTTATGTTGATGGAAGGAGAAGCATAAAGGAGGCTATCTATTTTGCCGGAAAGCTCTTGCCGAAGCTAGTGAAGGAGAGATTTGATGTTATTGACTGTCAAGAGTTTCCTTACTTTCCTTGTTTTACCGCTAAAGTTCATTCGTTATTTAGAAGAACACCGTTGGTCATAACTTGGCATGAAATATGGGACAAATACTGGTTTGAATATCTTGGTAAGAAGGGTTTGTTTGGATGGATTGTAGAAAGACTGACCGCAAAATTGATAAGTAAAAATATTGCTGTTTCTGAGAGAACTAAAAAGGATTTGGAAAGCCTAGGAGTAAAAAATGTTAAAGTTATTCACAACGGAATAGATTTCAAAAAGATAAAGAGTGTAAAGCCTTCGGAAGAAGAATCAGACATCGTATTCGCTGGAAGGCTGATTAAGGAGAAGAACGTAGATGTTCTGATTAAGGCGATCTCGTTGATAAAAAGGGAGATTTCCGATATTAAATGCATAATCATCGGAGACGGTCCTGAGAAAGAGAAGTTAATGAAGTTGGCAAAAGAGCTAAGAGTTGAAAATAATGTAAAGTTCGTCGGATTTCTTGAGAATCACAATGACGTCATAGCCTATATGAAATCGTCTAAGGTTTTTGTTCTGCCTTCAACAAGAGAAGGATTTGGAATCGTTGCGTTGGAAGCAAATGCATGTGGTTTGCCAGTTGTTACGGTAAATCATGGGAGAAATGCAGCATGCGATTTCGTAAATGGTGAGAATGGATTTGTTTGTGAGCTTTCGGCTGAAGATATTGCTGAAAAGATATTGATTGGACTGGAAATGGGCAAAATCGTGAGGAGGAAATGTGTGGAGAATGCGATGGAGTATGATTGGGATGGAATAGCTAAAAAATGCGAAGGAATATATAGGGGGTTTTAGATGGTTGTTAAGGATAAGTATGCTGATGAATTTGTAGGAATCTATAAAGAGCTTGAAGATTGGCACAAAAAGGCTCTTCAAGTATTTTCTAGATACAGATTTGACCGTATCTTATATATAGGCTGCGGAGATGGTCATTTTTCTATCCTCTTAAAAGAGGCTTGTAAGGCTAAAGAAGTTTACGGGATCGACATATCCGAAAAAGGTGTAAATTTAGCAAGGCAGAAAGGGGTTAAGGCATTTCAAATGAATATTGATAAGGAAAATCTTCCTTTTGAAGACAACTACTTCGACGCCGTCTATGCTGGCGAGGTAATTGAGCATTTATTTGACCCAGATCATTTTCTGGAAGAAGTGTATAGAGTCCTAAAAGAAGGTGGAAGCTTTGTTATATCCACAAGAAATTTGGCGTCTCTATATAATCGAATTTTGCTTTTATTCGGTTTTCTTCCTAATGCAATGCAGTCCAGTCTTAGGTATGATGTAGGACATCTATGGTCCTCTCCAAAGGAAGAAGGTAGAATCATATCTGCAGCGGATCATATAAGGCTATTCACGTATCGTTCATTAGTATCCTTACTGAAGATATATGGCTTTAACGTTAGACAAATTATAGGATTGAAAGCAGCATCGCCTGCGCCATCATCTCGCTTATTTAAGTTAATCGATGATATTATATCTAAATTCCCAAGATTAAGTGCTGGAATACTAGCGGTTTGTGAGAAGGGTGAAAGAATATGAGAAACATAGTATTAGTGACACTAGATAGTGTAAGAGCAGACCATTGCAGTTTTATGGGCTATCACAGAGAGACCACTCCAACTTTGGATAAAATGGCAAGGAAGGGGTTGGTTTTTGAGAATGCTATAGCAGCAGGCGTGGGGACTCCAGCATCTATGATGGGTGCTTTCACTGGTCTTTTTGCTCCACTAACTGATGAAGTAAATCCAAAGATATGGAGACTTGAATTTGATAGGAGAAAAACATTAGCTCAAGTATTATCAAAGCTTGGATATTCAACTGGAGCTGTAGTTCCAAATACATTTGCATCAAGCTATTTTGGTTTTAATAAGGGATTTCAATACTTCCAGGACTTTCTTGGAAGTGGAACTAAATTTTATGAAAGAATTTTTGAAAAAATATTTAAAGAGAATAGTAAAATCACATTTTTTATTAAGAATTTAATAAATTTCGTATTGAGAAGAGAGGTATTCACACCTTGGGAGAAGTATTATGAAGAAATAACGGATTGGGTCGAAAAGACGAAAGAACCTTTCTTTCTCTGGATTTTGTTAATGGATACACATTTCCCCTATTTAGTTCCTAGAAAGTTTAGAAAGTGGAGCAGTTTTTTGAGTATGTATCGCTCCAATTGGAAACTTCAGAGTGTTAATTTTGAAAATAGATTAACTGAGAGGGAAAGACAGAAATTGATTGATGCTTATGACGATTCTATAAGGTATGCTGACGAATTCGTTAAAAGACTTATAAAGGATTTGAAAGATTATGATCCAATCTACATTATTCATTCAGATCACGGAGATGGATTTGGCGAGCATGGATATTATATGCATGGGTTTGTAAGAAACAAGGCGGTTGGACTATATGAAGAACTTATACATGTCCCGTTGATAATCTACAACACGGATATAAAAGGAAAAATAGAAGAACCAGTTTCTCTTTTAAATTTACCGTCAACGATCATGGACATTGTAGGTCAGAATAGTGAGTTTTCAACAAAGAGCGCGCTTAGAAGCGGTAATACATGGGTGTTAATTAGAACTATTGAGAATGGACAAATAAAAGTCGCTGTGAGAATGAAGAACTGGAAATTTATTACGGGTCAGAAAGAAGTTGATGAATTATACAACTTAAAAGAGGACCCACACGAGCAGAAAAATGTGATTAATGAACATTCAGACCTCGCCGAGAACTTGAGAAATATTGCTGAAAGATATATTATTAGACAAAAGCCAGAGGCTATGAGAATTATAAGGGATATTCAGAAAATAAAATTAAACAAAAGTGATAAACATGCGAAAGAAGTATGAATCTATCATAAACTTCATAAATAAGGTTATAAAAAAGCAAAGAAATATCAAAAAAATAGCTATTTGTAATACTTTTTATATGAGATCTGGGGGTAGAAGTAGAGTAATTGAGCAACAGGCTAAGGAACTCTCAAATGAAGGTTATTATGTGACTGTTTACGCATTGTTTGGAGAAAAATTGCGTGATGTAGAATTTAGACAGGAAATTGTTGCCAATCATGTAAATCCGTATTTGAGACCAATATATATGATACTGGCACCAAGTTTACCCGTTTCGATAAAATTAATTAAAGAACTTAGAATGTATGATCTGATTATCACTCATGACGGATATCCTTTTGGGTTCTGGGCGTATTTAGCAACTCGTCATTCTAGAGCTCCTTACATCTACTGGTACCATCTTCCCGAAAAGTTAGAAAGATGTTTTTCTGGTCTTAAGAAATATTACGTTATGCTATTGCAGTATTTCGATCAAAGAAGTTGGTTTGTTTGCAAAGCTGATTTTGTTATTGCAGTAAGTGAAGCGGCCAAAAATGACTTGGAAAAAGCCACTAATTTAAAGAATGTCGTTGTTATTCCGAATAAAGTAGATTACAAAAGGTTTAGTAATGAGGCAGATATTACACAAATAGAGAAAAAGTTTGGAATTAGTAAGGAAGACCCCATTATCCTTTTTGTTGGGAGAATTAGTCCCCAGAAGAACATCCACATATTGATTGAGATATTTAATTTAGTTAAAAAATCAATACCCAATGCCAAGTTGGTAATAGTTGGTAAACCCTCTGTGAAGGAATACTTGGAAAAAATTAAATTTATAGCTAATAAAGACGTAATATTCACGGGATATATAGAAGATAATGAGTTGGCTACTCTCTACAAAATGGCAAATGTCTATGCTAGTTGTTCTCTCTCAGAAAGTTTTAATCTTCCTTTGAAAGAAGCTCAACTTTTTAATTTACCTATAGTAGCCTTTGACATCCCAGTTCATAAAGAGGTTACTGACAATGGAGTCCTTATAGAACCTGGAAATATGGAAAAATTTGCCGAAGAATTGTGTAATATTCTCAAAAAATCGGTTCCGTTTCATCATACTTAGAATTTCACATTCGCTATACACCCCTTTCCAATCAATTATATGTGTAGTATAAGAATGTGTGAGGATCTGATATGAGACCATACTTAAATGGAATCGTAATAGGAAAATTCTTAAAAATTATTTTAGCCCTACAATTATCCGCTATTAGCTTTATTGGATTTGATTACATCGGAATAGAGATTCCAATTCTGAGAGAAGTTTTTTGTTTTATCTACTTAGCATTCATACCGGGAATCCTTATTCTTGGTATTCTCAGATTAGATAGATTAAATATGATAGAAACAGTATTATACTCATTAGGCCTGAGTTGTTCCTTTCTAATGTTTGTTGGGCTGTTTATGAATATGGTGTATCCTGTTTTTGGGATTACAAAACCCCTTTCTACAACTTCTTTAATAATAACATTAATTGCTTTAATATCGGCGCTCTATCTTTTATGTTGTATCCGAAATCCTGGCTATATTCCCTTCTCTATTGTTAACCTAAATACAAATTTGCTTTTTTCACCTTATACACTATCTCTCCTCTTAATACCTTTTTTAGCTATATTTGGTGCTTATTCAGTTTGTTTTTATGACAATAATGTTTTGCTTTTTCTACTTCTCC
>JAGGTC010000045.1 GCA_021163945.1 Deltaproteobacteria bacterium
TTATAGAGGTGGGCAGTCTGCCAGATAAAGTTATATATGGCCTCCCTTATACCCTCTTTTATTTCTCTTTCTAACACCTATCTAAAAATGACATTTATGATATCTTTCTTTTTTAACCTTACATTGTCCAAATAGATAATGATCCCCCTGCCAAAGCAGCTGTTAAGCCTCCTCAGTATACCTTTGTGTCTTGAGCCATCATCTGTCTCAAAAAAGATTTGCTCGCCACTATGGGCCTTTAATAGATGAGACAATCTCTGTCTATCTCTTTCATCCTTGTGATGAATAATCACATAGTGAACAGAGGAGGCATATTCTGTTTTAGGTGTGCAGGATACCTCTATTATCTCACAGGGGACTGTTTCTTTGGCATAGGTGCTCCCTGTGAAAATAGGCAAAATAAACAAAAGAATTAAAAGAGGTCTAATCCCTCCCATATTGGTCATCAAACCTGATAATATCGTCTTCCTCCACATATTCACCATTTTGCACCTCTATCAATTCCAAAGGGATTTTTCCTGGATTTTCCAATCTATGTAGAGTAGACTTTGGTACATAAGTGCTCTCATTTTCGTGAATAAACCTCTCTTCATCCCCAATCCTTATCCTTGCCGTACCTCTTACTACAATCCAGTGCTCGCTCCTGTGATGGTGCATTTGCAGGCTGAGCCTCTCACCAGGGTAAACGGTAATCTTCTTGATCTTGTACCTCTTTCCTTCTTCCAGGACAGTATAATTACCCCAAGGTCTATAACTAGTAGTGTGCTCACCAAACTCCTTCCGCCCTTTTTTCTTTAATATATTGACTAAATCCTTTACCTTCTGGGTCTCACCCCTATTGGCTATAAGGACGGCATCTGCCGTTTCTATAATAAGGAGGTCTTTAAGGCCTATAGTAGTAACCAACCTCTTATCGGCCAAGATTAAACAATTCTTTGTATCAATATCGATTATATCCCCAACCTTTGCATTACCCTGACTGTCTTTTTCTAGGGCCTCATACAGGAAGTCCCAGCACCCTACATCATTCCAATAGATATCCATAGGGACAGTAACTACCTTATCTGATTTTTCCATAACTGCATAGTCTATAGAGATATTTGGCATATTTTCAAATTTCTCCTGTACTTCCTCAAAATCGCCATCAAGGTTTTTGTATATCTCTGGTGAATACCTCTTAATCTCTTCTAAAATCGTATCTATGCGAAATGAAAAGATCCCTGCATTCCAAAAATAATCTCCCTCTTTAAGATATTTACAGGCCTGTTCATAATCTGGTTTTTCAATAAATTTTTCAACCTCAAAACACTCCCCGATTTTTTTACCAATCTTAATATACCCATAGCCAGTTTCTGGCTTTATGGGCTTTATAGAAAATGTGACAATAAGTCCAGATTTGGCTATAGAGGCAGCCTTTTTTAAATATTCTAAGAACTTCTCTTTTGGTTTTATGACATGGTCAGAGGGGAATGCAAAGACTACCTCTTCAGGATTACACTTTAATTTTTCTAGGCAATATTTGGCACCAAAGGCGATGGCTGGGGCAGTGTTTCTAACCCTGGGCTCAAGGATGATATTCTCTATCCCTAATGTACTATTTTTCAGGTCCGATTTTACATGAAAAAGATACTGTCTATTTGTTACAATAATTATATCCTTAGCTGGTATAAACCCTGAGATGTTATCTATTGTCTGTTGCAATAGAGAATTGTCTTTATTAAGCTTTAAAAACTGCTTTGGATAGCTCTCTCTAGAGAGTGGCCAAAGCCTTGTACCTACCCCTCCAGCCAAAATTATTGCCTTCATCCTCTTCCTCCAATTATTTGGACATTTTCTATCAGCTTTAATCAGGATAATCAATACCTATATCTTAGCCTTAAGGATGGGCACCAATATATTGTCAAGACAGCCCAATATCTCCTTAAATCTTCCTCCATAACTTATTGTCCTTCCAAAGAGCTCATCTCTTATATCCTGAATCTCAGGGTCATCACACACTATAAGGCCTAGCCCCTTAAGGCCTAATAAGTAGCGCTCTTTTAAGAGCAACTTTCTTGCCTTTTCTAGAAATGGGGGGATTAATTTATTTAATCTTTCTAAGTTTTCTCTTATTTTCTTTCCATCCTCATCCTCTTTATTATCTGATAAGGCCTTTATATATTTTGCCACCTCCATTATCAGCATATAGAGTGTGGTATAATGGAATCCCCTTATCCCCTTTCTCCAGGAAAGCATCCAAGGATACCTCCAATGCCAAAGGAAATTCCTCTTGCCAAAGTCAATAAATTCTTTAAGTTCTTTCTCCAATTTTTCAACAAGGGGCAAACAGGCCTTAGAGATTGAGGGTTTAGTTACAACCCCTCGTTTTATTTTCTCCTTTGAAAGATACTGCCAGATATTAGAGAGTACCCTCTTCCCCTGCTCATCATTGGGTGTATCAAAGTGTAGGTAAGATAAGATTACCTTTCCACTTCCATATTCCCCCTCTAAGATGGCTGGCTTGCCCTTCAATATTCTTGGGTCAAGCCTAATCTTATAATAATCTTCCCACCTCTTAAGGTCTCCATATCTGCTTAAGTCATTTACATTTATATCAGCAGAGAGAAAATCAGGTTCAGGCTCATCATAATAGGCAAGAATATTGATTTTATCAGGCTCAAGGACATTAAAGTGACCAGGCCAAAAAATATAAAGACTTACTGAGGAGAGATTTGACCAAATGGGGTGGTCTACAGCCCTGATCTTTATCCTCCCACTAAAATTGGCCAAATTTTTGCCCTCTTTCCTTTCAACCCCTAGTAGGGAAAGTCCCCCTTTTACCTTTAAGGCAAGGCCTGCCCCACCACAAATACCTAGATAGTTTCCCCCATCCTTTACAAATTGGCATATCTTTTCCTTTCCCCTTTCCCCTAGGGCCTCAGTTTTTTCCCTTACCCAGCCCCCTGGGACAAACAATACATCATAATCCTCTAATATGTCTTTGTTTATGTCCTTTGCGGTAATCAGGTCAAAGGGGATAGATGCCCCCTTGAGTGCCCAAAATGCCATGAGACCAAACAAAAAACTTCCATCCCAAAAAAGTGCTACAGACATAATTTTTATTCAAATACCTCTAATGGGCAGCCCTTACAACGTGGTTTTGTCTTACAAAACCTCTTTCCAAGCTCTACCAGCAGGGCGTGGTATTCATTGAATAGCCCTACATCAGAGGGAAGATGATCCATAAATAACTCCCTAATTTCCTCATAGGATGCCTCTTCATGGATGAGACCATGACGTGAGAGGATGCGCCTTGTATAGGCATCTACTACAAAGCTTGGCTTTCCACCGGCATAGAGGAGGATGCTATCGGCCGTTTCTGGGCCAATCCCTGGGATAGAAAGCAGCTTTTTCCTTAACCCCTCCATCTCTAATGAAAACATCTCTTCTAAGTTGCCCTGAAACTCCTCAAACAAAAAATTCAAAAATGCCTTTAACCTCTTTGCCTTTATATTGAAAAAACCCACCGGGTGAATAAGATCAACCAATATCTCATATGGCAACCTATAAAGTGCCTTTGGCTCCAATAAATTTGCCCTTTTTAGGTTATTTATAGCCTTTTCCACATTTTTCCAAGTGGTATTTTGAGTAAGGATGGCCCCTACAATGACCTCAAATGGGCTATCCCCTGGCCACCAGTGCCTTGGGCCAAATGCATCATAAAGCAAATTAAATATCTCCATAAGTTTTTGGCCAAGGAGGGAATGTGGCTGTTTGATCTCCATTGCTAGCCCCTTAATGATTCTATTATTTTTAATCCCTTTACAATCTTCTCTCCAAATCCCAAAGGGGGGTTATTAAAGAGGTCATATTTATCCCCTTCAAAACACAATCTGCCATCCTCCAGAATAAATAGATAGTCGGCCAATTTGAAGGCCTCTATTGGGTCGTGGGTAACATGAATTACTGTAGGTGAAAACTCATTCTTGAGCAATTGTAGAAAGGCCATTAGTTGAAATTTTATATGGAAATCTAAATAAGAGAGTGGCTCATCAAGTAATAAGATCTTTGGTTTGGCCACCAGTGCCCTGGCCAAGGCCACCCTCTGTGCCTCACCACCGCTTAAACTTGTAGGTCTTCTTTTTAATAAATCTGCAATTCTAAATTTCTCTATAATTGTGTTTACATACCCTTTGTTGACCTTTTCTCTTTTGGCCTTAAAGGTATAGATAATGTTCTCATAGACACTAAGATGGGGAAAGAGTCCCAAATCCTGAGGTAAATAGACAATGTTTCTTCTTTCAGGTGGAAATCCGGTTATGTCCCTCCCATTGAGCTTTATATAACCATTGTCTGGCCTTTCAAAACCAGCAATCAACCTTAAGGTAAGGCTCTTACCCGACCCACTTGGCCCCAGAATGAGGTTATAGGTCTCCTTATTAATAGAAAAGGAGATGTCTAGTTTGAATGGGAAATATCTCTTTGTAAGTCTAACCTCTAGCACTTGCCCACCTCTTTTGAGAGAGAAAGAGTAGCAGGAAGAATATAAGGAGTGATAAGAAGACAACCAAGGCTGTTACAGGCCTTGCTGCCTCTAGACCATATTGTTCAAAGCGTTCATACATGATAATGGGGGCAGTCTTGGGGTAGTAAGAGAGTATAAGCAATGCCCCTATCTCACTTACTGACCTGGCGAAGGCAAGGATTGCCCCCCTGATTATAGCAGGCATAGAGAGGGGTAAGACGATGTGAAAGAAGGTATAAGGGGCTGATGCCCCCAAACTCCTAGAGACCATCTCTAATTCCCTAGGGGTGGCATTAAATCCAATAAGGGCTGAGGTTATGACATAGGAGATGCTGACAAACGCCATGGCAATCACTAC